>DAIEIW010000155.1:0-19000 GCA_027351205.1 Acidithiobacillus sp. | reverse complement strand
AGTCCCGGGCAGCATAAAACTCAGTGTCTCCCCGAGTTCTTTTTGTCCCCGGTCTTCAAAAGTCGGGGGGCTGAGCTCTAACTGGTGCTCAACGACAAGCGTCTTGCCGTCGTGCAATAGAACTTCTTCCTTATAGATTCTAGTCGCGGAACACGCACTCATGCTCATCCCCAAAGCCAAGCCAAGGACGATCGTCCTGAATGCACTCTTCAACAAATATCTATTGCTCATGGGCCTTCGCTCCTAGCGACGACTATATATAGCGGGCATTCAAGGGAGTGCTTTAGACTATGACTGAACGGCAGCAAACCGGCGGAGTGCGGGAGGCCATGCTAAACCTTCCCACCTTCTGCTCTAGGTTCGATGCTGCTGCAGGGGCGACTTCCTCAAAGCGGCCATTCAGGGGGCAGGTGATGGCGGCGGTGTGCAGGATGATGCTGGTGCCATTGCGCAGCAAGCGGGCGCAGATGTGCAGCTACCTGGCACCGATGCGCATCTTCGGTGGCGCCAGTGCACAATTCCTACGAAGCCAGATGCTTGCCTTCTGCGGCGCCACTGTGCAGGTAAGCGGCGTTTTGTACATCCCGACTTGCACGATTCTCAACGGGCCGCCCAACGCGGTATCCGGAAAGATTCATGACCGCATGCCGGTGATTCTGCCCCCGAGTGCCTGGGAGGCGTGGCTGTCGCCGGAGCTGATGGACGCGGCCAGAGTGCGCGACCTGGCGTCGGTCATGCCGGCCGAGGAAATGGAAGCGTACCCCGTGGCAAACAGCGCGACGGACGAGGTTCTATTTGAGCGACTGAAGCTGTCCGGTTAAAGAATAAAGGCCGGTAGGGCCTACGCTGTACGCCACCGTCGAAAGCGCAGGCGAATTTCCTCCAGATCGGCGGATTCATCGAAAATGTGGTGGATTATCGCCATATCCGCGCCCAGGGTGACGGCCTGCTCCAGTAAGCGGGATACTTCCTCGCATTCCTCGAAGCGCTTACGCGTCATCCAGTAAATGCGCCCATGGCACATGAAGTCAACCAGGTCATTGTTCGCCGATAAGGTGATGAGGTTGGGTTGAATCATCATTGGCAACCAACTGTGCATTAGATGATCGGAAACACAGCAATGCCCGTGCCCGCAATTTGTTCACAGATTCTGTGGATAACAGGCGTCAGACCGCTGCGTGACGCAGGCTGCCCCTGGGTATATGCGCCTGCCCAATAAAGGGGCAGCATTCAGTGCCGCGACGGCGACACTGAAGTGTTGGTTTTGGGCTGCGGCCACGCGAAAAATCGGCAGGCCGGAAAATGGTTGCATCCGACGAAGGCCTTGCCCGTGTCCTTGAGGGTCTTGTTGACCAGCACACCCTTGCCGCACTCCGGGCAAGGATCACCCGCGCGCGCTGTGCGCGCCTGACGATGGCCGCCGCCGTGATCTTGGCTGCGCCCGCTGACGTCTTCGGTCCGCACCCCGGGTTTGCCATCCACGTCAGGCTGCGTGTGCTTGCACTGAGGGTAGCCACTACAGCCCCAGAAATACCCGCTGGGGCCGGGAACGCGACGCATTGGCTTGTGGCACTGTGGACATCGATAAGGCGAGGCCTCCGCTGCCGGCGGCACGCTCTCGCGAGGCTTGCCGGGCGTGCCCTCCTCGTCTGGCAGCGTGGTCTTGCAGCCATCGCGGTAGCCCGTGCAACCCCAGAAGGGGCCTTTGCTGCCCTCGATCCGGCGCATGGGCTTACCACACGTCGGGCAAGCGACTTTGGCGCCGCCCGGGGCCGTCGTTACGTGCTTGCCAAGCGACGCTCGGCGCTCAGGTGCTTGGGCCTGGATGCGCGCAAGCAACCCGGCAAGCCAGGCGGAGAGGTCGCCCTCGAAGCGCGCGAGGTTCAGGTCGCCCTTCTCGATCCTGGAGAGTTGGTCCTCCCACTGGGCGGTGAGCACCGGATCGGCGACTTCCGGGGCCACTTTTTCCACCAGAGCGATGAGATCGGCCCCCCTGGCGGTGGGGTGGAGTTCCTTCTTTCGGGCCTCGATGTATTCGCGCCTGAACAGGTTCTCGATGATGTCCGAGCGTGTGGCGTCCGTGCCGATGCCGGCCTTCTCCTTGTTCCTCATGATGGTTTTCAAGCGCGGATCCTCGATTTCACGGTCGATGGATTCCATGGCGGCCAGGAGCGTGCCTTCCGTATAGCGTTTCGGCGGCTGTGTCTTGCGCGCGACGACCTCGCAGCGGACATTCGGCGCGGCTTCCCCCTGCCGGGCCGGCGGTAGCTCGCCCACCTCCTCGCCTCCCTCCTCGCCCGGCGCCGCCCGCTTCTTCTTCGTCAAGTCCTGCGGATAGAGCGCACGCCAACCTGGCACGGTCGGCGTCTTGCCGGCCGTCCGGAACCGTTCGCTTTCACACTCGACCTCGATGACGGTCTTCAAATACTCGTGATCGCCCAGGAACTGGGCGAGATAGCGCCGCACGATCATGTCGTAGACGATGCGCTCGTTTTCGCTCATATCCTGGGGGCGCACCTGGCGGTTCTGGGTGGGGATGTGGCGTGGTGGGCCGTGATCTTGCGGTCGTTGAAGGCACGGCCCGCCAAGGCGGGTTTCCCGGCCGCCTGCAGGCCGGCCTGGGCCGGGGACTTAAGCTCCGGGCTCACAATGGCGATCGCTTCCAGCGTGGCCTGCGCCTCGCCGATCATGGACTGCGGCAGGTGTTCACAGTCCGTGCGCGGATAGGTCGTGGCCTTGTGTTTCTCGTAGAGCGCCTGGGCCGCATCAAGCACCGCCTTGGCCTTCATGCCGAAGCGCGCCGAGGCCTCCCGCTGCAAAGCGCCCAGACTATAGGGTAAAGGCGCGCTTTCGCGCTCGGGCGTCGTTTCGACCCGGCTCACCCGACCGGTCTTGCCGGCGACGCGCTGGGCCAAGGAGGCGGCCCGCGCGCGGTCGGTGACGTGGCCCTCCTTATCCTGCAGGGCGGCGTCCGGCTGCCAGGCCATGGGTACCTCTACACCGGCGAGCAGGAAGGACGCGGCAAGCTGGTAATGCGTCTTGGGAACGAAGGCGGCGATGGCCCGCTCGCGGCGCACGATGAGCGCCAGCACGGGCGTCTGCACGCGGCCGCAATGCAGCGTGCCGCCCTTGCCGCCAGCGCCGAAGGCCGAGGTCAGCGCCATGGTCAGATTCATGCCCGCGAGCCAATCGGCGCGGCCTCGGCCCATGCCCGCGTGGTACATAGGCAGGGTCTTCTCTCCGGGAAGTAGGCGGGCCATGGCCTTCCTGATCGAGGCGTCGTCGAAGGCGGACAGCCACAGGCGCGACACGGGCCCGCGGTAGCCGTTGATTTCCATGATCTCGCGGGCGATGACCTCGCCCTCCCGATCGGCGTCGGTGGCGATGATGACCTCCGAGGCCTGTGAGAGCAGCCTCGCAACAATAGCGTACTGATCGCGGGTCTTGCTCTTGACCTCCATCATCCAGTGCTCCGGGATCACGGGCAACAGATTCAGGTTCCATGACTTGAGGGCCGGGTTGTAATGCTCCGGCTTGGCCTGTTCAAGCAGATGGCCGATGGCCCAAGTCACGGTTACACCGGGGCCGGTGAGGCAACCATTACCCCGCACCTTGGCCCCGACGTGAGGGGCGATGCTCTGGGCCTGGGAGGGTTTTTCGCAGATGAACAGACGCATCAATTACTGCCCTCCTTTGGCTTTCCGGACGAACCGCACTTCCAGCCCAAACATGTCGGCCATCCGGTTGAGTGTCGAAACCTTGGGATCGGTCCGGCCAGATTCAATCTGCTTGAGCGCAACCAGGCCAATCCCGACGTGCCTAGCGAAATCCTGTCGCGTTAGGCAACTAAGTCGTCGCATGGCATTAACGGTCTCATGAATGGTCAAACGTCGGTTGTCGATAGCCCTATAAAATTCCTCGCGCAACCAGCGCTCGTACACGTGATCGTAGCGTTTACGCTGAGTCACCTCACTCGACATGATGTCGTGGGTCTAGGCCAACATCATTAGCGACGGCCGCCGTGACCGAACCCGCCCCCGCTGGTCCGCCCGCCGCCTCCACCGCCACGCGGCTCCTGCGGGCGAGCTTCATTGACGGTCAGATCGCGACCATCAACGTTCTTGCCGTGGAGCGCCGCTATGGCGGCTTGCGCCTCCTTGTCGGAACCCATTTCAACGAAGCCGAAACCCTTGGACCTCCCCGATTCACGGTCGGTGATGACCTGCGCCGAGATCACGGTGCCGTGCGCGGAAAACATTTGTTCGAGATCGTTCTTGCTGATGTTGTAGCCCAAGTTGCCCACATAAAGCTTCTTATTCATTAAAGTGTTCCTCCTGTCGTTTCAATTGAAAGTCTGGAGCGCGGAAGAGTTTGGTGCTTGCCACTCCGACTCAATCGTCCGAATCTTTCCCGCGCCGAACGGGCACATGGATCTCCCGGTCGCCGCGATCCCAGTCCTCCACGTACTCCGGGCAGGCGCTGCACACGCCGAGGTTTGCGAAGCGATCGAGGCGTAGCCAGCTGCATGGCTCGCCGGCCTCATCGTCCCAACAGGCATGGAAGTCGTCGCAGCCGCAACCGATGCACGCGGCGACATCCCCAGGGGCGAATTCATCGAGGTCGCCCGATTCAAGGTTCACCTCGGTAATGGTGTATGGATAAGCCGATCCCGCAAACTCCTTCAGCTGCCTGACCAGTTCAATGACCTCCCCATCCATGTCACCAACGATGTTGGGCGCCATGGCGCCGTCGTCACACAGCATTGCCGCATGGGGCGTGCTCTCCAAAAACCCGGCAATGGCCGCCGCCAATTTCTGGTCGTCCAGGCGAGGCAAGCGCTCCCGAAAAACTCGCCAAATCCCCTCCATCCCCAACAAGGGCGTCCCATCCGCCTCGATCATTTCCCGTTCAACCTCCACAGCATCATCGCAAGATTGGCGATATCGACTTCCTGCCCCATGGCGTACTTGATTGCCGCGCCCTGGGCAAGCATGGCCGTGTAGATCTTGTCTCGGGCGCCGGGGTCATCCCAACCGGTCCAGCCTTCCCGGGCCTTCTCGGCGAGTTTGGCCTTCATGGCGGCGGCGAACTCGTCCACGGTGGTATCCAGCCGTTCGATCTCCTGCGCCACCCAGGCCGGGTCTGGCGTGATGCCGCGCCAATTTTTCTCGATCATGGCCGGCTTTCCTCATAGTGGGCGGTGGCCACCACCCGACCCCCGCGGTCATACCACGCCTCCCGGTTGCCTGCGTTGGTCTTGCCGTCCTGGTCGACGGCCTCGATCATCTGGGCGGGTACGCGCACACCGAGGGCTGAGAGTTTTTCCTGGAAATATTCGCAGGAGCTGGCCATACCGCTCGTAGGCGCGAGAACCGGGTCGTTCAGGTTGCTGTAGAGCAGCCAGGCCTCCTCGTTCTCCTCATCTTGTCCGCCGGCGTCGTCGAACTCGATGACCATGAAGAACCCCTGCAAGGGCCTGTCCCAACCCATCATGATGGAGATGGGCCGCCCCTGCCAGGTGCACGCATAGTGGTGTTGCGACATAAAGTCTAATCCTCGTAAATTGCGGTGTTGGCCAAATGCTCTAACAGCGCTTGCATGACGGTGCTGCGAGGGACGTTCATCTCAGCCGCTAGTGCGTTATAAAAGACCATCGCACGAGTAGTAATGCGTATGCTGATTGGGCTCTCAACGGCGTCATAGCCCTCCAACCCCGCCACATTCGCTGCGGCCTTTCTTGTGGCGGAGATCGTCAGTTTGTTTAGGATCGCATCAATGCGGACGTCTTTAATGCTCTTCATCCTGGAAATATTTCACCCGCCGTGTCTCGCCGTTCTAGCGGTAGCTCCCGCATGGGGCGCAAGATGTCTTCTGCGCCAGAACTGCCACCACCTGGGTGGCTTGTAGCCTAAATCAATTGCTGCTGCCATACACTCGCTGTGTGCCTCGGTACGGCTTGCGCAACCACCCACTTCCACGGCGCTGCCGTTCCACTCAATGCGATATCCGAAAGTGCTCATTGTCTGCCTATCCCCCCAAAATCCGCCCCAACAACCCGGGGGTCTTATGCAGCATTGCCTCCACTGCGATGCGGTCCAGTAGCCGCTCTTCCCTGCGTGTCTTGAGCAGCAGACGCACCGAGTAGCGCTCGTGCATCCAGCCGGCCGTGTCGCTGCGCGAGACGCGCTCCCGTACCGGCGTCACCGATTCCCCTCGGGCGATCGTGGCCTGGATGAGGGGATAGGCACGGTACAGCGTCCAGTCCACTCGATAGTCCTCAAGATTCACCCCATGAAGCATGGAGTGGCTCTCGCCATGGAAATCGAACCGCGCGATGCAGGTGCGGTGATTGCCATCGCCGGCGACGTACCAATCCAGGCCGTTTAGGGAGACGTAGTACATCGGTGGCGTCTTGGCCCGGGTATCCAGGTAGTACGCCCGATTTGACTGATGCAATGCGAGGTTTTCCCGCATGCGCTTGCCGCGCTGCAGGAACTCCAGCCAGGTCATGCCGACGTAATCGGGATGCTGGGTGCCAACGACCGTGAACACATTGATGGAGTGGCCGCTGCTCCAGTATTTGTCGGTGATGAACGGGGTCACGTCCTGGAACAGCCGTTCATTCCAGGGCTGGATTTGGCCTGATGCCCAATGTGGCGGGGATGAAAGCGCCTGCTCCAACAATGATCCATGCGCCTGGCTATTTCGTTGGGCACTTCCTGTCTTAGTGCCCCCTAGTGGATATGCCGAAACCACTGCGGTCATGTTGGTTGCTCCATCAGTTGAAGGACTTCATGCTTGTCCAAGGTGACTTTGGCCATGAGCGCGTTAGCCATCCGTTCGATGGTGTCCCGGCTGGATTCCACGATTTCCTTCGCACGGGCGTAGGCCTCGTTCACCACGCTAACTGCTTCGCGCTCGATCCTCTCGCGGGTACCGCCGCTGACCTGATTAAGGTCGGCCACCCCGCTGACCCCCATCGACTCCCCCATCCCCCACTGGGCGACCATGGCGAGGGCCATCTGGTAGGCGCGTTCCATGTCGTTGGTGGCGCCCGTGGTCACGTCGCCGTTGAAGATCTCTTCGGCGGCGCGTCCTCCCAAGAGCACCTGCAGACGGGCGCGTATTTCGGATTCCTTGAGGGACACCGAATCTCGCTCGGGCACTTGCAGCACCAGCCCAAGGGCCTGGCTGCGCGGCTCGATGGTGACTTTTTCTACGGGATCCTTGGAGACTTTGAGTGCGACGACGGCATGCCCGGATTCGTGAATCGCCGTGGTGTGCCGTTCCGATTCCAGCATGTCGAGGTCTTGCCTGGGATCGCCCATCAGAAGCTTGTCCCGAGCGGCCAGTAGATCGGCCTGTGACAAACGATCTTTGCCCTCCCGCGCGGCGCGGATGAGGGCTTCGTTGACCAGGCTGGAGAGTTGGGCGCCAGAGAAACCGATACAGATCCTGGCGAGCTGGGCAACGTCGATATCCGGGTTGGCCAGATGGGCCTTGAGATAAACCCGCAAGATATCCTCGCGGCCCTTGAGGCTCGGTGCAGCCACCTGGATGATCCGATCAAATCGGCCCGGCCGCAGCACCGCGTCGTCCATCGAATCCATCCGATTGGTGGCGGCGATCACGATGATATGGCTCTTGCCATTGTCGATCCCGTCCATCTGGACGAGCAGCTCGTTGAGGGTCTGCTCGGACTCGGAGTGGGAGTTCATCCCGCCACGCTTTTTCGCAAGCGCGTCGATCTCATCGATGAAGATGACGGCCTTGCGCGAACGTCGCGCCCGCTTGAAAAGCGCGCGGATGCGCGAGGCGCCCATGCCCACGAACATCTCCACGAACTCGGAGCCGGACACGGCGTAGAAGGGGGCATCGCAGGCCTTCGCGAAGGCCTTCGCGAGCATGGTCTTGCCGCCCCCGGGCGGACCGACCAGGAGGATTCCCTTCGGCAGTTTGGCGCCAAGGCGGGAAAAATCCTTGGGGCGTGCCAAGAACGCAACGGCTTCACGAACATCGCGCACCGCTTCGTCTATGCCGGCGATGTGGTCGAACGTGATCGGTATGTTCTTCGGCTTGATAGGTCGTATGCGCTTGCCGGTCATGATCTTGGTGGCCTTCATCTGCACCCAGATCAGGACAAAAATGAACCCGCCGAGCATGATGAGCCTGACGATAATCGCCCCCAGCGGAACCGCGTCGGCCAGGAAAGTGTAGATACCGTCGTGCATCATCTTGGCCTCGGCCTCGAAGGCGGGTGACGCCACCACATGGACCGAATGCAGATGCTTATCGTTGAGGTAGGCCATGAACTTGGCGACGTCCATGGTGTTGAGGTCGTATCGCCATGCGTGGCCATCGGACGTGCGCAGGAATGCGACGGATTTGGTCGGGGATAGTTCATCGATCTCGGCCATGAAAACCCGACCGGTCGAGAACATTTGGGCGACCGCGGACTTGTCGACACGCGGCGTATCGGTAAGCGAGAATGCTTGCCACGCCTGGGCCTGTACCGGCTGTGGGGTTCCGGCGGCGAGCGCGATGCCGCACGTCGGGCCTGATACCGCAGCCCATCCCGTAATCAGCGCCGCCAGTAGTCGGAGTCTGCTAAGCGGTTTCATCAGGGTTCCATCCTGGAGTCATTTTGTTTCATGGTGTGAGATAGCTTTGTGCTAATAATCAGCGTTGGCGGCCAGCCCGGCCGCGGCTGCCAGGAGCATCCTGACTTTGTGTCGACGCCTGCGCTCATCGCCTGACATGTTCGCTTCACGCCAAGCCGCTTCTACTTTGCGCTGGCGTTCCCGTTCGGCGCGTTTGGATTCACCCTCTACCTTGCGCTGTTCGTAGGTACCGCGTCGTTTCGCTTCGCCCATCTGTGTCCTACTCCCGTCCGTGTTGTGCCTCAAGTGGAAAGCGGTAAGGTTGCGTTGCAGGCTGCCCGCAAAACAGGCACTCAGGACGTTTATTGTGATCGGTCATAGCGCCGTCCCTTGCGCCACTATCTTGCGTTCCGCCTCGAGCCAATGCCCCAGGGCATCGCCATCCCCACGCTCCTGGGCGATGCGCCAGGCTTCCTCGCGAATGAGTTCGTGGGTATCCTGCGTGAGTGTGCCGGATGACGTTGGCGCAGGGCCGCTCGGTGACGCGGCGTCAGCGCGTTTCTCGTCCTTGATTCCGTAGCGCGCAAGCACGTATGCTCTACCAGACTTGGTGAGCCGGTAATCAACGCGCCGATCTTGGGTTTCGTAGGGTTCCAACAATTCGAATGCCGCGAGCACTGCAAGCGTTGTCGCATAGATGCGTCGTCCGCGATCGTCCTTGAAGCAGCCTTTACCAGGCGCCAGGCCCCGGCCGGTGGCCAGGTAATCGAGCACCGCATTTTGGGCGGAACTCAAGCGTCGTATAGCTGGTTGTGTGGTCATGGCGCTACCTCCATTTCCGTAATCTCGTGTTCGATGATTTCGCCGCCATAGGCGATCCAGACCTCCACCTGGGCCCGCCGGCGCCGAGTTCGCACGGCTCGATCCCGTCGGCGCGCGAGCACCGTGAAGCCGTGGAACGATGCGCTCCCTTCCCCATGCCCGGCCGCCTCGCAGGCGGCCGTCCAGGCGATGGCGCGCATGGCCGACAAGTCCGTAGAACTGGGCTGGATTGCGTCCATGGCGCGCTCCTTACGCGGCCGCTTCTTCCCGGGCCTCGCTCTTGGGCCGGTATTTCACCGACTCGATGCGCGAAAGCGACAGGAAGATACCGTCGGCCACCAGGCGGTGGGTTGAGCGCGGTGCACCCGATTCCTTGTCCTCCCACTCATCTTCGACGATGCGCCCGATGACGTTGACGCGGCAACCCTTGCGCAGATGCTCGGCAGCCTGGTCGGCCAAACGCCCCCAGGCATCGACGGTCATCCAGAACCCGCCTGATTGTTTGAACTCGCCGGCTTCGTCTGGTTTATATTCATCGAAGTAGACCCGGAAAGACGCGACCTTGCGATCTTCGCCCTTCACGGGGACGGTCTTGAGCGTGGGGTTGTCCCCGAGGTTGCCCGTACCTTGATACACGTTCGGCATGACTGCACTCCTTTTGCAACAGGCATTTAAGCCTTACATCACAAAATCCATGCGCCCCGCCCGGCGATGGCCCTATAATTCGGCATCTATCGTAAGTAATAGAGTGATAGGCATCAAAATTGCTTAAGCTAGCCTTGGTCAAGGCCCCTCGATGAATATCGAAGTCAGCTGCGGAGAAAGCTCCGAGGCGTTGTACGCCTATCTCAACGACATCCTGATTCCACTCCTGGCGCTCCACGACTACGACCGCAACGATGTGCTGTTCCAGAAATGGCATTTCACGGCAGACGACAACGCGCGGGTGGATAACCTGCTGCCGCTGATCGCCGAGGTCCGCGAATACGATTTGCGCCAGGTCGACCCGAAAGTGGTGTTGTGCCTGGCACGACGGATTTTCAAGGCGAGCAACGCGCTGGCGTATCTCCCTCCCGGGCAGCGCATGATGACGGTGGTGCCGGAGACCGGCGATTGGCCGGACCCGGCACGCGCACGCTGGGCGGCGATCATGTACCTGTTCCAGGAACTGCCGACCACCGGCGCGCCGCCTCATCATCATTGATCCGCCTCCCCGCCCTTGGTGAGGCTGTCCAGGTAAGCCCTGGCGATGCGCCTCTCGTAGGCAAGCGCATGGTCCCGTGCGTTGAGCCAGCCTGCCTGGAGGTGTAGCTGGGCGTACCAGTCGCGCGTGACCTCCGGCATGGCCTCGATGATGGGCACAACGGCCTGCCACAGTACGTGGGCATGTCGTCCGGCGTTGATCGCGCGCCAGCGCAAGGCGAGGCCAGCCACCTGGGATTGGGCACCGCGCTTATGCAGTTCGAGATAGATCCGATGATTCTCGACGCTCAGGGTCGTGGCGCGCAGCCGTTGCATCTGACCATGGATTTCTTCCAGTTCCTCGTCGATCTGGCGCAGCCACTGCGCGCCCTTACCCTTAAAAGAACCCTTTAGGGCGTCAAACCAATTGACAACCGGATCCGGCCGCCAGATATGGGCCATCGTCTTCTGACGGCTCATCAGATCAGACCCTCATCGGAGTCCTCGGCTGGCGCAGTTTCCTGACCGTTGACCGGCTGCTGGGCCATGGCCGCTTCCTCCAACAGGCGCAGTTCCGCCTCAGTCAAATGAACCCGGCGTCGGCTATGGCGCGGCTTGATGACGCCGGTGAAGACGTCCTTGGGCACCTCGCCGAAGAGTTCGCGCACCGCCAGCACCCGCTTGCCCGCCATTTCGTCTGCGCCAGGTACAAAATCGCGCCGGGACAGGTCGCGCAATTCGGGCCGCATCAGATAGCGCTCGAAGCGTACCGTCTGCATGAATATCGCCAGCACCCGGCGGGTGACGGAGCGCATTTCTATGCGCCCCTGGTCGTCGCTCATGAGATCCTTGCGGACCAGGGTCTTGATGACCCGTGCGAGGTGGTCATAGGAGACGACCAGCTCGGCGATGCCGTAGCCGTAGGGGCTGCGGAAGCCGATCTCGACCTGCTTGGGTTCCTTGGATTTGAGCACCGAGAAGATCAGTCCGCGGCGCTTCGCCTGCGCCAGCATTCCCTCGTAACGGGCAAGTTCCTGGCCCAGGTCTTTCTTGAGCTGCTCCAGCTGGTCGCCCAGATCCACCAAGGCCCAGTCGGCGTACGGATTATCCTTCCCTGAGAGATACCAAATGGCGCGCAGGCAGGCCCCCACGCGCTTGGCGCCGATGATGTTGAAGAAACGGCGTTCGGGATCCGACGCGCGTCCCATGAAGAGCCGGAAGGCCTCCTTGGTGTGAATGAGCATGGCGTCCTGCTCTTCGTCCACCAGGGCGCCGATATCCTTCATGGCGGTCGCCTCGACGTAAGGCACCACCTTCTCGGCGCCATGGCGCAGGCGGTATTCCTCCTCCATTTCCTTGAGGCGTTGCACCCGCTCCTCGTACTCGACCATCCGAGGCCAGCGCGGATCCAGTTCGTCGGGGTTTTCCGCTTCAAGAAGGTCAGCGACATAGGTCCGCTCGGCGTCCATGTCGTAGCCGTCGGGGAAAGGCGAATTCACCGTGGTGAAAAACTTCTTGCCCGCCACCGTAAGGGCGAACTGTACGTCTTCGCTCTTGACCTTCTTACTCTCGGCTTTCGCCATAGATTGCTCCAAATTTAAGCGTGATTAAGTGTGTTCGCACTTCGAACGCGGTCATAAGTAATAATTAATGCAGTTTCTTTGGCCCCGGAAGACTCGGAACTTTGGCCACCTTGGCCAGCAATTGAGCCAGGACGTCGCCCACGATCTTGAGGGCATGGGTACCCGGTGTCCGCTCGACCACCCCTTCGTCGATAAGCTGTTTGAGCGCCTGGTGTACGCCGGCAGGGGACAGGGCGCCGGGCTCCCCTTCGCCGCCGAGCGCCCGTATGGTCAAGGCCACCGGCCGATCCAGGGCGCCCGCGCCCAAGAGCCTGAAAATGATCTCGGTTTTGACGGCACGCCGCCCCAGGGCCAGGTGCAGGGTGCGGAAGAAGGCCGAATCCAGCACGTAAGGCCCCGCGCGCTGGGCGACTGCAGTAGCCGCCGCCGCCTGCGGCTCGGCCGCAGCTTGCCGGGCCTGGCCCGACCAGTGCCGCCACAGCACGTCATCGCACTCGTTCTGGTAGGCGAGGATCTTCTCCCGCAGCTCAGGTTTGACCTTGTTGGGACTCACGGTCACTAGCCAGCCAATCAGTTTTTTGAGTGGGAGACATGTCATCTCGCGCTGCTTGCCATCCTGGGCAACCGTCACGATTTCCGTGATGCTTGAAGCAAATCTATCGGTCTTCAATTTTTCATGTTGGGGCTGCCACGCCAACCCCATCCCCTCCACAATGGGCCTCATGGGAACATAGGGTTCGCCCTGGTGCTCCACCACGAAGAGCGTCGCCCCCCGGAACGGCACGGGCATCAGGCCCCCGCTCGCCGCCCCCGCTGCCGGCTGCGCCGGCACCCGGGGCGCCTCGACGGCGGCCGCCTGACGGCCCGCCTCAGTCGCAGCGTCCAATTCGCGGTCCATAAGCCGCTGCTCCGTTTGGCGCAGGGTCGTGAGGTAGACTTCCCGCAGGCCCTCCGGGATGGGCCTCACGCCGAAGCGCTCCCCCGAAAGCAGCGCAAACCCTTCGAAGCTCAGCCACCACCCGGGTTGCCCCTGCGGATCCCGCACCGGCCAGAAGTGCGCGCGATGGTATCCCTCCGACACCACGATGCGCCGGATCGCCCGCGAGATCAGCTCCTGTTCCACCTTCATCCGCTGCGCCAGCGCCCAGGATGCCAGCATCGCCCGGCCCTCCACGATCGTCACCCCCGCCGGAAAGATCTCCTCCGCCGGCGGCGGTGTGAGATCAGTTTTTTTTATCAACTCGCCCAGAAATTTGCGCACTCGGCTTCGATCATTCTTTGCCACGGTTTGCTCCTGTCGTCTCCATCTGCGTCACCGCAGTCCCGCCGCGGCCATCACTTCCGCGAGCTTTGCCCGGCTCGCCTGGCGGTCGAACTTCGCCTGTCGGCGCGCCTGGTTTTCCGCGCGGCGACGTTCGGTCTCCTCGCGCAGCGCCTCACGGCGCTTCGCGACCCCCAAGGCCAGCGTGGGGATGAACTGGCCCTCGGCCGCGCGCTGCGCCAGTCGCGTCAGGTAGCCCAAGGGATTCCTCACCCCCTCCAAACCCTTGGCCGTCAGCTGCCCGGCCAGTTCGTCGAGCACCAGCTGCCGTTGTTCCACTGGAACCCGCTCCATGAGGCGCTGGGCTAGGGCCTGCTCGGTCTGGAGCATCTGCCCGGGGTAGATGAGCCCCCCGCCCTGCAGACCAGGGGGCGCTTGAGGCTCGACGGGTTCTTGCCCTTGCCCGAACTCTCCTTCCCTACCACCACACGCCGCCGCCCGAATTTCCTGGGGGGGCTGGGGGGGTAGTAGGGGTGTATTTCCTGGGAAGTCTTGACGCGCGCACGCGAGGGACGCGCTCAAACCCAGTGTTTGTGCGGCTTCCAGCGCGATTGGCACAGTTGCCGTTTCCGGCAGACCAGTTTGCCGGTTTTGGTCAACGCAGTTTGCCGATTCTGGTAATTCCAGTTTGCCGGTTTTGGCTTTACCAGTTTGCCGATTTTGGTCATTCAAGAGTTCGTCTATGCGTACATCTGGAGATACTGATTCACTGTGACAGGCGGTTTTACTGGCCCAGGACAGCGGATGGTGGGGTTTGACCAAGGCCATGAGCGGCCCCGGCAGCAGCCGGGTCTGCACTCGCGGGTTGAGCTTGCGCTCCCGGCGCTCCTCGATCACGCCCAGCTCGACCAGGCGGCGTCGCGCCCGGGCGAGCCCTCTGGGGTTGATCCCCATGACCCCAGGCATCCTGACATCCAGGGTGATCCAGGCATCCCACCCGCGCGAGACGTCATCGTCCGATAGGAGCTGTTTTCTGACGGTAAGCAGCAGGGTCGATAAATGGATCGAGGCGGTCAAGCTGTCGCAGGCCAGCGCAAGCCGACGGTAAACCACCCGGTGGCGACCGAGAAATCCGTCCAGGAAAGGACGGTCATCCCAGCGCCAGGTTTGATAAGGCTTCCCGATCTGCTGCCCCAGGAGCGTGCCCAGACGATCAAGGTTCACCCGGTAGTGGAGTTGGGCGGGCAAGCCGCGCAGCTGCTCCTCAAGCAGGCCCAAGGCCTTGAGCCTGGCGCGCGCGCCGTCTTGCTCATGACGGGACAAGCCGGTTTCCTGCCGCAAGGCCTCAGAGGTCTTCCACAGCCAGCCATCGCGGTGGCGAGGATCCCCGCCACGCTGGAAATGGCCTGTCCAAGCCACGAGCCGGCTCAACAACACCGCCGCCTTGACGCTCCCGACCAGCTTCGCCAGGCGGGGGTAATAGGGCACGTAGTCTCCGGTGAGTTCGCTGGCCAAGGCCAGGATCTCTTCCCGGTAGGACATCGCGCCCCCGTCCGTCACGGCCGGTCATCCTCCACCAGGCGATCACCCCAGATCAGGCGCGTGCGCTCCCGAAGCAGGAGGGAGAGCTTCTCGTGGTTGATGCGGTGCTCCAACACCGCAGGCATTCCCCGGCGCCGTTCCTCGATGACCCCGAGGCTACGCAGGCGCCGTCTGGCCGTCGCCTGCTCAGGCGCGGTCAGTCCGGTGGCCCGGTACCACGCCTCCCGGCTCAGGCTGAACCAGCCCTCCGCATGCGGATCCTCCTCCAGACGCTGCTGATGCAGGCGCTCGGCGTAGGATAGCCACAAACCCGCCATGATGCTGCCGCCGACATCCACATAGGCGCGGTGCAGCACCAAGGGTTCCTCGAAGGCATCGAACATCATGGCCTGATCGAGGGTGATGCCGTCCGCGTCCCGAGGCGGCGGGCTCGCCCGGCCAGAAGCGGTGGCAGCGCCCTGGGGGCCCCGGCGTCTGAGGTGGGTGTGCGCCGCCCACGGCGGCGCGACATACAGTGGATCGGTCGGATCGTCGATCATGCAATCACTCCTCCCGGTTGATGGCGGTGACCGTGCCGTATAGGGTTGCCAGGCTCAGGTGCGGAAACTGTTCGTGCAGCTTGCGATAGCAGGTCGTGATCGGGATGGACGTGCATTGCAGTCCAAGCCAGGCGCGCTCGATCTCGGCGCGCACGGCGCCGCGCGGCAGCTTGGCTCGGCCGCCCTGTTCGAGTTCCTCCGCGGCCTTGGCGCCCAACAAAAAACGCCGGCGGGTGCTGGCGTCCTCCCAACTGAGCCGGAACAAGTCCCGCAACATCGCGATCGACGCGCCATGGCGGATGAAATAATCCAGGATGTCCTCAGCTGGCCCCCGAGTCAGCGTCCCAAGGGCGTGCGCAAGCGACGACACGTCGATATGTATCGCGATGCGCAGGTTTTTATGCAGGCTGATGTGGCAGATGTCCCGCGCCTTGAGGTCGCGAATCCGGTTTAAGAACTCGCTATCCAGAAAACCCGCTTCAAGCAGCTCGGGGAATTTCCCCCGCTCGATCATGGCCACGAGTTTCAGCAGGATGAGGCGGATAAGTTGTTGATCTTCGTCGTCCAGGAATATCATCGCGTCCCTTTCGTTGGTGTCACTGGTACCAGCGACGTACCTGCGACGACGACGTCGAGCAGGGTGAGTGTCGCCAAGCGCAGTTGCGAGTCGCTCAACAGCGTCATGAGGTCGATGAGGCTCACGGCCACGTCTGCCTCGTCGTCCTCGCTGCGGCCGCGGAAGCCAAGCGGCGTTGCAAGCAAATCGTCCTCGATCAGACTGGGAAAGGCGGTATCGTCGAGCCCCGCCTCCATGAGCATCGCGCGCCGGAAGCGGGATCCCTCCGGCAGAAGCCGGGCTCCAGAGAGCCGCATCTGCCCGGAGATCCTGGCAAGCATCAGCCACCCCAGCGCAGCGACCGCACCAATCTCGCCGCTCGGTGCTTCGATGTAGAAGCCATACGATAGTCCCGGGCAAGGCCGCAGATGCTCCGCCAAACCCACGAGCCTGGCGAAACCGTCGATGGCCCCAGGCCATGACGTGCTCGGGGCTGCGTCCGCGCTCTCCTCCGACGCCAAGGGTGGCCCGGCGTCCGGGGGCGATAAAACAGGCGCGCGCTCCACGCGGCCAGTGCCCGCCTGTTGCGCGCCCGACTCGGTTAGTTTCGCCGGGGCAACGATTTCCGGGTGGCGCAGGGGGGCTTTGGCTGGCTTGATCAGCTGCTCTTTCGTGGCCTCCGGCTGTCGTTCCAGCGCCGCCAAAAGTTGAGTTACCGGCATTCCTGCATCGAGCCGCGACTCCAGGGATACCTCCCACTCGCGCATGAGGCGCTGGACGTCCAACGCAGCGGATGTCCCCTCGCCGGCGGCATCCTCCGTCGCGTCGTCGTCGGCCAGGCGTACGGCATCCAGATCCTCAGCGACCCGCGCCGTGGCCGGCACAACGATCTCGGCGGTGAACACCGCCTCAGCGATCCCAAAGCGGGCCGCCAAACGACGCAGCGCGTTGTAATGGGGCTGCAGGCGCTTCGTTGCGAGGTTCGTGAGGCGGTAGTTAAGCGCGCCCAGGCGTTCCACCGCGAAACGGTAGACGGTAATGTTGGCGGCCGACATTCTGAGTCCCAGCTGGCGGCATTCGGCCTCCAGCTGCCGGACCGTGATTTCATGGCCCTTCTGGGACTCCAAGACTTCCTTGAGGGACATCAGGGCGTTGGCCTTGTCCCAAAAGGAGATATCGGCGCGCTGCTCGTTTTCGCCCACGTGCCAGGCCAGCGCCGCTGCCTCGCTCTTCCACGGCACAAACCGGCAGCTGATCATCTCGAACCGGCTGTCGCCCTCTTGATACAGTTCCTGCATGGCCTGCAGCCGCGTATTGCCGCCGCCGGCGACCATGTATTCCTCTTCGCCGGGGCGGCGCGTCACGCCGAACACCGACTGCAGGCCCATGGTGCGGATGGATTCCTTGATCTCGCCGAATTTGGGATTCTTCTCGCGACGGGGGTTGCGGTCATACGGCTTGATTTGCATGACGTAGACCGGGATCAGCGATCCCTCATAGTCCTTGTCCGGGATCAGCTCCCCGCTTCCCTTGGGTCGCGGGACGTGCAGGCGGTCATTGATGAGCTGCGCCCTCTCCGCCTTGGGATGGTGTTTTTGCCGCTGCAGGTTGTCCGCTTCCACTTTCAACCGATCGCGCAGCGCGCTCAATTGCGGGTCATTGTCGATCACATCGCCCGGTTTCACGCTTTTCGGGAGCACAAACTTGTCTTTTGGATTCATGCCTGCCCCGCTTCGTCTTGATCACCGCCACGCAGACCTTGGGCATCATCGACTTCGGGATTCCCGTCGGCGCCTCCGGCATACACCCCCTTGAGGCTCGGGATCAGCTCCCACACCAGCGCATGCATGGTCTGGGAGGCCTTCAAGGTGGACTCGATTTCGCGCCGCGACACCGGCGTCTTGCGGATCTTCGGGTCAGGCGGGCGGTGGACCGGGCGCTTCTCCGTCAGGGTGCTCTGATAGATGTCCAAGTCGGGGATGGTGGTCTCCATGATGGAGACCCGCCCGCCGGATTTGATGAAGTTCTGCCTCACGACATCGGCGATGTCGCGGGAGTTGTTCGACCGCCGCAGGCAGTTGATGACGCCTTTGACCGTCCCAACAGGATGGTTGGCTTCCTCCAGCTCCTTGATCATCGCCAACGTCCCGTCGACGAACTCGGCGGCTGACAGCACATCCGGCTTGACCGGGGTGAGGATGAGATCAGCCGCGATGCAGGCGGCGTCCTGCACCACGCCGTCCCCACCATGGGTGTCGATGATGACGATGTCATAGTGATCCCGGACATCCGGGCATTGCAGCGCGGTCTTGAGTCTCACCACCCTGCCGGTGCGGGCTGTCAGCCAGTTGACCAGGCCGGTTTCCGGGGAGTCGGAACAAACGATGTCGATGGCCCCGGGGGCGCCGTCGAGGCTGATTTCGGAGATGCAATCGGCAGTGACGGCGCCTTGCACCAAGGCATGAGACAAGGCGTGAGGCGCCTGCTCCTTGATGGGCAGCGCCTTGGAGAGCGAAGGCTTTTCGTCGGTGTCGACGAGGAGGACATTGAGCCCCATGTCGGCCAGGAGGCAGCCGATGTTGAGCGATAGGGTTGTCTTGCCTATTCCACCCTTGGTGCCGATAACCGCGATTTTTATCATTACCACCCCATAAGCCGATAAACTGACTTTATGGGCAACTGGTACGGCTAGGCCCTTTTGGCAGGTTTATATTATGTTAAATCAAGAAAACATCCGGCAATTGGCCCCACTGTGTAGATACAAGCTAACCCTGCTAACTATGCAAGCTAAGGCTGCTAACCAATATGCGCCGCCCCTGCTAACTGACGCCTATATAAATCAATGAGTTAGCGACGTAAAAAACACAGGTCTGTATTAACTGTTTGTTTTTGTTCGATATCCGATTCGCGCGGTC
>DAIEIW010000145.1:0-16574 GCA_027351205.1 Acidithiobacillus sp. | reverse complement strand
GCGTTCAATCTGAGCCAGGATCAAACTCTTAAGTTCAATCCATTAAAACAATACTGCTCAGGGTTATTATCCGCACCTAAGCGCTCATAATACCCCTGGGCCTAAACCCCACACATCTCCACTCGGCTGGAAAAGAACAATACCGCATGCTACGAATCTTGGTAGCGGGGGTAGGATTTGAACCTACGACCTTCGGGTTATGAGCCCGACGAGCTGCCTGGCTGCTCCACCCCGCAACAGGGTCGACAACTGTATCAGGAGAAGCACTTTACTGTCAATACCTGATGCATTTGCTGCTCTCTTTGGGATCGCTGCCCCGCCGAGAGGACGAACTATACACGGGGGTAGGGGGGTGTGCAAGCGCTTTTTTCTACCCCCCGGGACGTGGCGCCCATTCAGGACGCGGAGCTGGAGAGGGGGGGCGGCGGGGGCGGCGGAGTCGCCGTATTGGCATCGTCACCATAGGGCGCAAAGTCATAGGGTTGGGCCGGCAACCGGGCAACCACCGCGGACAGAGCTGGGGCATTGATGTTGATACCCGTGGGTACGGTGTTGGGCTTTGCCACCAGATCGATGACCTGCTGCCAGTTGATCGTCCAGTTTTGCCCGGTCTGTTTTTCAAAATGACTGATGGCGTCTACCGCACGCTGCTGGGCGTTGCCGCCCTTGGCATAGGCTTCGACCGGCTCGAAACTTTGCAGATAGAGCTGGCCGTTGCCGTTTGTCCCGACAACATAGGGCTGATCGATGGTTGTCACCGGCGTACCTACCTTGACCATTTTGAAGAGCTGGACCTCGTTTTCGGGATAGACGTGGAAGCAGCCATGACTCACCCGCATGCCGACACCCCAGGGCTTATTGGTGCCGTGAATGAAAATCTGCGACCAGCCCGTTTCCAGGGCCAGTTCACCCATGGGGTTGTCAGGACCGGCGGGGAAGAACGCAGGTATGGGTTCTCCCACTTTGGCGTGCTCCTCCTGTATATTTTTGGGCACTGTCCAGGTGGGGCTTTTAACTTTGGCAATGATGCGGGTGCTGCCCAGCGGATTCGGCCATTTTGGGCGAAAAATACCTACCGGATAGGTGTAAACCACGTTCTGACCCGGGGGGAAATAAAACAGACGCCGCTCCGGGACATTGATGATGATCCCCGTCCATGGCTTGGGGGGAAGAATATACTGGGTGGGCACCAGCACCCGGGTTCCGGCGCCGGGAAGCCAGGGATCCACGCCGGGGTTGGCCGCACGGATTTCGTTATAGCCGACATCATAGTGGCGGGCGATATCGAGCAAGGTATCCTGATGCCTGGCGACGACCACCTGAAGCTGGCCGACCATGTTGCTGCCGGGTGCGGGCAGGGAAAACTCCGCGGCAAGGGCAGTGCTGGAAAACAGGATCGCACAACCAGCAAGGAGACTCGGGATAAGAAGAGATTTCATGATGCAGTATTTTCCTGGACTTGTTGAATGTGAGTAAGGTCAATCTCGACGTCACCGTCGGGCCGGCGCAGACGCAACCACTCCCTGCCCTGCGCGGTCCAGACGTCGAGAATAATGCCATCCTGCGATGAACCATCCGCCATGTGTAAACGCGTTGGACGACGCCGCATCGCGGCGAGCTCTAAAGCGCTGTGCAGTGCGCAACTTATGGGTTTGTAGGCCGAATGCACAGGTCACGCCTGAATGACGGTCATCCCGCCGAGGTAGGGACGCAAGGCGGCAGGAATACGGATATGGCCATCGGCCTGTTGATGGTTTTCCAGAAGCGCAACCAGGGTGCGGCCGACCGCGAGTCCGGAGCCATTGAGGGTATGAGCGAGTTGCGGCTTGCCGTCTTCGGCGCGATAGCGCAATTGCAGACGACGCGCCTGAAAGCTTTCGAAGTTGCTGCAGGAGCTGATTTCCCGGTACTGATTCTGGCCCGGCAGCCAGACTTCGAGATCATAGGTTTTGGCAGCGCTGAAGCCCAGATCGCCGGCGCAGAGAGCCGTCACGCGATAGGGCAGTTCCAGCAGTTGCAAGACCTTTTCGGCATGGGCGGTGAGTGTTTCGTGAGCCTGAGCGGAATCTTCAGGGCGGACGATCTGCACCAGTTCCACCTTGTCGAACTGATGCTGGCGGATCATGCCGCGGGTATCGCGCCCATAGGCTCCCGCTTCACGGCGGAAACAGGGGGTGTAGGCGCAGAAACGCTGCGGCAGGCTGGCAACAATTTCGCCACGTAACAGGTTGGTGAGTGGCACTTCGGCGGTGGGGATCAGGTAATAAGGGTCATCTCGTAAGGCGAAGAGGTCTTCTTCGAATTTGGGGAGTTGCCCGGTACCATACAAGGAATCGGCGTTGGCGAGAAAAGGCGGTGCGATTTCCGTGTAACCGTGTTCCGTCGTATGCAAATCCAGCATGAATTGCGTCAGGGCGCGCTCGAGGCGTGCACCGGGGCCACGCAATACCACAAAGCGGGTGCCGGCAAGGCGTGCGCCAGCCGCAAAATCGATGATACCCAGGGCCTCGCCCAGTTCGACATGGTCGCGGGGCGGAAAAGCAAAGGTGCTGGGCGTGCCCCAGTGACGCAGGACTACGTTATCCGCTTCATCGCGGCCGTCGGGCACCGAATCCTGCGGGATGTTGGGCAGACCGATGGTCAGCGTATCCCATTCGGCAAGGGTACGTTCCAGTGATTGCTCCAGGGTCTTGATCTCCTCGCCGTTCGACACGGCTGCGGCCTGCATTGCACCGGTATCGAGCCCCTGACGGCGCGCCTGACCGATCTGCCTGGAAGCTTCATTGCGGGCGTTGCGAAGCTGTTCGAGCTGAATCTGCAGGGCCTTGCGCTGCTGGTCGAGGGCATTCAGGGCCGCCACATCGAGGGTGAAGTGGCGGCGGGCGAGGCCTGCAGCTACGGTTTCCGGCGCACTGCGCAGCAAGCTGGGGTCAAGCATGGGGTTTTTTCTCCCGGACAGGTTGACGATGAGCGTTTATCCAGCGCAAACGCTCCTGAATACGGATTTCCAGACCGCGGTCGCTGGGGTCATAAAAATGGGCCTGACGCAGACCGGGGGGCAGATAAGACTGTTCCGGAGCGATGGCATCTGGATAGTCGTGATCGTATTGATATTCCCGGCCGTAATCCAGCGTTTTGAGCAACGCGGTGGGCGCGTTGCGCAGGTGGAGAGGCACTTCTGCACTCCCGCCGCCTTTGACGACGGCGCGCACGGCATTCCATGCGTCGTATACGCGGTTACTTTTGGGACAACTGGCGAGATAGACCGTAGCCTGCGCCAGGGCCAGATCCCCCTCGGGCGAACCAAGAAAGGCATAGGCGTCTTTGGCGGCGAGGGCCATTTCTAAAGCCCGTGGGTCGGCAAGGCCAACATCTTCGGAAGCCATGCGTACCAGACGACGGGCAAGGTAAAGGGGGTCGGCGCCGCCATCGAGCATCCGCGCCAGCCAGTAGAGTGCTGCGTCAGGATCGGAACCGCGCAGGGACTTGTGAAAAGCGGAAATTTCGTCGTAAAAGGCCTCCCCCCCTTTGTCGAAGCGTCGCCAGGAGTGACCGCTGGCTGCGGCGACGATCCCGGCTGTGATCTGTGTTTTATCCTCCCGTGCCGGTGCCAGTTGCACCGCGAGGTCGAGCAGGTTGAGGAGACGGCGCGCGTCACCGTCAGCGGCGGTCAACAACCCCTTGCGTACCTCCGGGGACATCTCTATCGCCAGTGCCCCCAGGCCGAACTCCCTGTCGGCAAGGGTATGATCGAGGACTGCGCCGAGTTCTTCTTCAGTCAGCGCCTTGAGGACGTAAACCCGCGCCCGGGATAGCAGGGCATTGACCAAGGCGAAACTGGGGTTTTCCGTCGTTGCGCCGATGAGAGTCACGACGCCTTCTTCCACATAGGGTAGCAAGGCATCCTGCTGGCTTTTGTTGAAGCGATGGATTTCATCGATGAAGAGGACCGTGCCCTGCCCGAGAGACTGGGCGGCCTCGGCGCTACTAACGGCGGCGCGGATCTCGCGCACTCCGCTGTTGACGGCAGACAAAATCTGAAAGTGGCGGCCGGCGGTGTGGGCCAGGAGTTGCGCCAGGGTGGTTTTGCCACTGCCTGGCGGGCCCCAGAGGATCATGGAGTGCAGATGCCCGGCCTGCACCATGGCCTGCAGCGGGCCTTCCTTGCCGAGCAGATGGCGCTGCCCGGCGTAAGCGTCCAGCGTCTGCGGGCGCATCCGCGCCGCCAGGGGACGAGGGTCGGTAGACGATGCTGCCATAAGAACCATCCGGAGACAGATCGTCCCTTAAAAATCCCGGGAAATTGCGGCACCGAAGTTGAAGATGCTGGCTTTATACGTGCCTGCAAAGCCGGGATAATAAGACGTCGTGTTGCCGGAGAGGGCATAGGAGGCACCTATGTCGTAATGCCATGCGCCCAGACCGATACCCAGTCCGAAGGAGGCCAGATTGCTGCTGGTTCCCGGTGCCGCCGCATCAAAACTCGAGCTGTTGCCGGGACTGCCCTCGTGGGCGAGGCCACCGCGGAGCTCCAGATTCTGGTTCAGGTGATAGCTGAGCCCGAGGCGATAGGCCAGGGCAGACTTCCAGCCGAGGCTGCCATGACCAGGTAACCGGGCATTGCTCCAGTCATTCCAGTCCACATCCAGTTCGCTCGCAAAGCGTGGGGTAAGTCGGTAGCGGACACCTGCCTGTACGCGACTGGGGAGGTCAATGCTGCCGCCGCCTGAAGAAACGCTGGCCGCGGAGCGATAACTGAGTCCCGCATTGAAGCGCTCGGTGGTGTAAAAAAGCCCGACGTTACCGCCGACGCCTCCGCCGGTGCCCGAATTTGGGCCAAAGGTTGCGCTCAGCGTCTGGTAATAATCCAGACCTACCCCAACGCTCAGGTTGGGGAGCAGCAAATAGGCAACCCCCGGATTCACGTCAATGATCCGTAGGTCATTTTTCAGCGAAGGTTGTCCGGTAAAGGTCCCGGCGGGCCAAGTGGCGTTGATGCTGTAGGGCGAAGTGACGCCGAGACCAACCGCCAGCGGCAGATCATTGAAACGATGGGTCACAAAGAGATCGGGCAGAATCTGCAGATTGCTGCTCGCATCGATGCTGCCACTGCCGTTATCCACCTTGTAAGCAGGACGCGTTGCGAGAATATCCAGACCCACCCGGGTACCCGGAAAGAAGACCATATCTGCGGGATTGTCGGCAAAACTGCTGACGGGTCCGCCGTCGGCTACCGTGGCACCCGCTTCCGAAAGCCCCACCACGGAGGTCGGCGCGGCGAAACCTGCGGCATGGGACTGCGCAGCTACTAACAGACCGAAGGTGACGAGGACGAGACGGGTCTTCAAAGCCAACATACAGTACTCCAGGAAATATTATTGAGAGAGAACATCTACGCCGGCAGGTGGGGTGAACTGAAACTCCTGCGCCGAAATGGGGCGATTGATCCTGATATGCTCAAAGCGGAGGACGGTCTGTTGCTGGAAGGCGTCTTCCATACGCATCTCGCGCAGCGCGCCCTGCGCATCAAAGCCCAGGCGCAATGCGGTGAAACCCTGATCCTGACCCGTTTTGGGATGCAACAGCAGCCAGCGGAGCCCGTCTTTTTCACCCAGGTCGGTAATCCTGAAGCGCTGGCTGAGGTCATCGTTACCAGCGATCAGCGCCGCAGGGGTGGACCCGATAGCTTTGCCGAGGGGCTGCACCGTGGCTTGTTCCAGAGCCGGTTCATAAAGCCAGACCTTCTCACCGTTGGACACAATGGTTTGCCCGTTACGGCCATCGTAGTCCCAGCGGAATTTACCGGGGCGGGAGATCCACAGCCTGCCGCTGGCGTGTTTGACGACCTGGCCGTCATGGTTGGCGACCTCCTGACTGAACCGGGCCGTGATGGTATGGGTCTTCTGGAAAAAATCCTGCAACATCGTCAACCCCGTGGCGGCAGCCGCGAACTGGAGACCGCCCAGCATCAGCAGCGGCACCAGAAACCAGCGGGCCAGACCCGAAGCCCGTGATGGGTCGCGGCTGAGGCGCAAACGGTCAGTCACGACCAGGGGGTGCTGCTGCATAGATTTCTCTGCTCCCGTTACTTTGCAAGGGACCGACCACACCAACCCGCTCCATCTCTTCGATCATGCGGGCCGCCCGATTATAGCCCACCTTGAGTTGCCGCTGCACGTAAGAGATGCTCGCCTTGCGACTGCTGGTGACAATGGCCACCGCCTGATCATAGAGCGGATCGGCATCTTCTCCACCCTCCCCGTCCATGCTTTCCCCATCGCCACCTTCATTACCCTGTAAAATACGCTCGTCGTATTGGGGCGCGCCCAGTTGGCGCAGGGACTCTACCACACGATGGACTTCGTCGTCGCTGACAAAGGCCCCATGCACCCGCAACGGATAACCGGAGCCGGGGGGCAGGTAGAGCATGTCGCCCTGGCCGAGCAAGGTTTCCGCGCCCATCTGGTCGAGAATGGTGCGCGAGTCGATACGCGACGAAACCTGAAAGGCAATGCGGGTGGGGACGTTGGCCTTGATCAGGCCGGTGATCACATCCACCGAAGGACGCTGGGTCGCCATGATCAGGTGCAGACCGGCAGCACGCGCTTTCTGGGCCAGACGGGTGATCAGGGTTTCCACCTGTTTGCCGACCACCATCATCAGATCCGCGAACTCGTCGATGATCACCACGATGGCGGGCAGCACGCTCAAGGCCACAGGTTCGCCGTCCATATCCTTATCCGGACCCGGCAGGGGATGTCCCGAAGCCGCCGCCTCCCGGACCTTCTGATTATATCCGGCCAGGTTGCGCACTCCGGCAAAAGCCATGAGCTTATAGCGCCGTTCCATCTCCGCCACGCACCAGCGCAGGGCATTGGCGGCCTCTTTCATGTCCGTCACCACCGGCGCGAGCAGGTGAGGGATGCCCTCATAGATGGATAGCTCCAGCATCTTGGGATCCACCATAATCAGGCGTACATCCTCGGCAGTCGCTTTGAACAGTATGCTGAGAATCATGGCATTGACGCCCACGGACTTGCCCGCGCCGGTGGTCCCGGCTACCAGCAGGTGGGGCATTCTGGCCAGATCGGCGGACACCGGCTGCCCCCCGATATCCTGACCCAATGCCAGCGTCAGCAGACTTTTGCTCTGGGTGAAGCCGTGACTGGAAAGTACCTCGGAGAGGCGCACCGTGCGCCGGTGGGGGTTTGGCACCTCGATGCCCATGGTGGCCTTACCGGGAATGGCCTCAACCACACGCACCCGTGCCGCCAGCACGCGCGAAAGATCTTTGCTGAGGCCCGCAATCTGGCTGACCTTGACTCCCGGTGCCGGTTCTATTTCAAAACGGGTAATCACCGGTCCAGGATGGGCCGCCACTACGGTCGCCTGTACCCCGAAGTCGGCCAGCTTTTCTTCCAGCATACGCGACTGCTGCTGCAACGCTTCGGGCTGCAGTTGAGAACCGGGATCTGCCGCATCCGGTGGATCGAGCAGGCCCAGATCGGGGAGGCCATCGGCACGCGGCGGCCCAACCGGAGCCGGCAACGGCAACTGCCGACTGCTTTTAACGGCGGTATGCACCGAACCTGGCCCGCGCTTTTTGGTAGAAAAGAAGCTGGGTGCCGCGGGCGGGGACACCTTTGGCGCAGCGGGCGCCAACGTGGTGATGGGCGCAGGGGCCGCCCGGATCGAAATCTGGCGTCGCAGCGGCCAGCGCAGGTGTGGCCTGGACAAGGCCGCATACAGGGTATTGACGTGCGCAGCCATCGCGCGCGGCCCCAGACCGGTGAGCAAAAACACGCCAAGACCAAACAGCCCAAGAAACAGCAAGGCGCTACCACCCACACCGATGAATGGCCGGGCAAGAGCCCCGACTTCCTGTCCCAGGATACCACCCGCTCCGGCACCGGCAATGGGCCACCAGCCCGCCGGCCAGGTCAGTGCCAGGAAACTGCTCAGGCTCAGCACCATGGCGGCAGCGCCCAACGGCGCCGCCCGGCGCCCCGGATGCTGATGAAACCAGTACCGCCATAGCTGCCAGACCCATGCGCCCAACGCCACGGGCAGGAGCCACGCGACCACACCAAAGACCTGTACCAAAAAATCAGCGATATAGGCACCGGTTTTGCCGCCCCAGTTATGCGCGGAGCCGCCCTTTCCGCTGTTGAACCAGCTCGGATCAGCGGGGTGGAAGCTGAGCAGGGATATCGCCACGAATGCCGCCACGCCGATCAGTATCAGCAGTAGCGCCTCGCGACGCCATGGCTTGCCACGCGACGACTGGCCCGGCTTTGCGGGGGCAGGCCGGGAGCCTCGGGACGCATTACGGGCAGCAGAGCTCATGTCGGCACGCTAAACGACCCCTGCGCGGGTGTCAAGGAGACGCGGGAAAGAAAGGCAAATCAACGCAGTTGTTAGGCGTTTCTAATGGATCAGATCAGGACACTTCACTGCGCGTTGCTCCATATCCGATCACCGCCCAGGGAAGGACAGAGGTGCGGGAATGATGCTAGACTTTCTCCAGAAGTTCTCTGCTGGTCCGCGCCGGTTCCGCCATACAGTGGGCCAGCCCGATACCGTTTCTTTCAGGCAGCGAGGTGCCCATGAGCGATCCGAAAAGTGTCATCGATGAAAAACATTGCCGCTTACTTATCCTGGGCTCTGGTCCCGGTGGCTATACGGCGGCAATCTATGCTGCACGCGCCAACCTGAGTCCGATACTGGTGCAGGGCATGGAGCCCGGCGGCCAACTGATGACGACCACGGAGGTGGATAACTGGCCGGGTGCTGCAGACGGCATCATGGGCCCGGAACTCATGCAGGGACTGGAAAAACAGGCGCGCCGTTTTGATACCGAGATTCTGTTCGACCATATTCATACCGCCGATCTCCGTCAGCGCCCTTTTCGACTCAGTGGGGATCAGCACTGCTATACCTGCGATGCGCTGATCCTCGCCACCGGCGCGTCAGCCAAATACCTGGGTTTGCCCAGCGAAGACAAGTTTCGCGGTAAGGGTGTTTCCGCCTGTGCGACCTGCGACGGATTTTTCTATCGCGGGCAGGCGGTCGCCGTGGTCGGTGGCGGCAATACGGCGGTAGAGGAAGCATTATATCTCAGCAACATTGCCAAGCATGTCACCGTGATCCATCGTCGCAACAGGTTCCGGGCGGAAAAAATCCTGCAAGACAAGCTCATGGCCAAGGAAAATGTCACCGTTATCTGGGATCATTCCGTGGAAGAAGTGCTGGGCGATGCTTCCGGAGTTACCGGCTTGCGCATTAAGCATGTAGAAAACGGCAGTACGCAGGATCTCGCTCTGATGGGTGTATTCATTGCCATCGGCCATCAACCCAACACCGGAATCTTTAAGGGACAACTGAAGATGGACGAGGGGGGATATCTGGTTACCCGGGGTGGCCGTGATGGCATGGCCACGGCGACCAGTATCGAGGGAGTGTTTGCTGCCGGAGATGTTCAGGATTATGTGTATCGTCAGGCGGTAACCAGCGCAGGAACCGGCTGTATGGCGGCGTTGGACGCAGAGCGTTGGCTGGAGCAGCAACAAGAGGGCTGAGCCATGGGGCGGCGGCCGGATCAGCCGGAAAAACCAAAGCGAGTGACCGGGGTGGACGACACCGCTTGCTTTCTGCAAGCGGTAGCGGATGTCCGGCCCCTGCCAGCCCCGCCCCCTCCCCCACGCCCAGCGCCGCCACCGCCTTTGCCGATACAGCGGCATCAGGACGAGTTGGCGGTTCTTGAAGCGCTGGGCGGTGGTCTGCACAGCGACGAAATTCTGGAATCCGGAGACGGGTGGCTTTATTTGCGGCCCGAACTATCTCCGGCGCTGCTGCGGGACTTGCGCCGGGGTCGGTTCCGGATTCAGGAGCAGCTCGACCTGCACGGCTGCACCGTGGAGGAAGCCCGCGCTGAACTGTCGGCATTTTTGCGGGAAGCGCGACAACGGCGCTGGACCTGCGTCTGCATCATCCACGGGAAAGGTCTGGGATCCCCCGGCCGCATTCCTGTCCTGAAAAGGCTGGTGGGTGGGTGGTTGATGCGTCACCAGGAGGTGCTGGCATTTGCTCAGGCGCGCCCGGAAGAGGGCGGCGGCGGCGCATTGCGCGTTCTACTGGGCTGGTCCCGTCGCGAATAGGCACGCCCAACTATAGGTCAGGCCTTTAACCGGGTGTGGCAACGTTAAACAGTTTCGGCACTCCACCCTCAGCGCTGCGCCGCGTTGCAGGGTATCCGAGTATCCCGCCGCCCCCAGCGCTCCCCAACAGGTAAGGCGCTTTCTGCATCGGCCAGAGACGCGAGGATCGGGCAATCAGCCACTCGGCCATGGCCGGGGCAGCAGTCGACCTGTTGCGCAAGGACCGTGCGCATTCTTTGCAAATCGGCGATCTTGCGATCAATCTCGGCAAGTTTATGCGCAGTGAGCGCTTTGATCTCGCCCATGTCATTCTCCGCACTGCCGCTGATATCCAGCAGCTCTTTCACTTCTGCCAAGGAAAATCCGAGATTCTGGGCACGCCGGATAAAACGCAGACGCGCTTGTGCTTCACCGTCATAGAGCCGATAGTTGGACGGGGTCCGCTGCACAGGACGGATGAGCCCGATCCGCTCATAGTAACGCAAGGTCTCTGCGGCAAGCCCTGCTTCACGCGCCAAACGGCCGATGGTTACCGGAGCTTCCATAATCATCCTCCTCGTTATATGGTGCCTTTAAGAATGCGCACCGTCCCGAACTATGGTGTCCATTGTAAGACCTCTAGTCAACACAAAGGTCAAGCCTTTGCGCTTCAGCCATTTCCCTCCCCAAAAGGCCTTCCACACAACTCGTCGCGAATACGCCCGCGGGGAGGAAAAAACTCAGGATCAGGGTCTGTGCGTCCTCCCAGCGGCCGCTGAGGTTCTCCGGACGCGCGCGCAAGGGACGCCGGGCGGCATCCAGCCCTTGTTCTGCAAGACGTCCTGCCCAATGGAGGCCATCGTCTGTTGTGCCGGCGACGACGGGCCCCGCGCCCAGGGCCGAGGCCTCCAGCGCGGCGGCAACCAGGGTCGGCGCCAACCCGCCACGACCCGGCAAAGGGCCGGTGGGATGCAGGTCCCAGTCGGTGGCGCGCGCCTGCAAATCCGCGAGATCATCGTCCTCCGCCAGAAAAATGCTGTGCGAGCCCGCTAGTTGCACGACTTCACCCGGCAGAATCTCCGTCCAGTTGGCTTGCCGCACCCGCTCGGCGAGGACCAGATTGAACAGGGCGGAGCGGGCCGCGGACCAGAGCAGGCCGCGCCGATGGCGGTCTACCCGCATCGGCTGTCCGGATAACAGTCGCGCGGCCTCTTGCAAATTTCGGTGCCCGAAGCGCTGGGCACCGAAATAGTTGGGGAACCCTCGTTTCAGGAGAATTTGCAGGCGGGCGTCCCAGAGACTGTGCGCTCCCGTGGTGGCGCGCAAGGTGAGTTGAAAGTGGTTGCCACGTAACACGCCCCGACGTAATTTACGGTCATGGCGGCCAATCTGCTGAAAGTGCAGGTTGTCGTCTTCCAGACTGCCCCAATCCGGGTTGCTACCCGCCGTGGCCGGCACCGTAAAACTCTGCCGGGTAACGGCTTGACGATCCTTGAGACCGGCAAAACCCACATCCCGGACCGCCACCCCGGCACAATGCGCCAGACGATTGGCCACATCCTGGGTATTGAGGCCGCGCTTCTCCACTACCAGCCAGTGGTGGGCGCCCAAACCGGATGGCGCAAAAGGCAGCAGTTCCGTGACCTGAAAGTCTTCCGGAGACTGCCTTATTTCGGCGCCGAGCAGACCGCTCTCTGCGGGATAGATACGCGGCAAACTTTCAGACATGCTGAATCAGAACGACGGCGTGGGCGGCAATGCCTTCACCCCGACCGGTATAGCCCAATTGCTCTGTGGTGGTCGCTTTGATGTTGACCGCATCGAGATCCACGGCGAGGTCAGCAGCAATATGGGCGCGCATCTGCGGGATATGATCTGCCAATTTGGGGCGCTGGCAGACGATGGTCGCGTCCACGTTGCCTACCGAAAAACCTTTCCCCTGAACCAACTGGCGACAATGTCGGAGCAGGAGCCGCGAATCCGCACCTTCGAAACGGGCATCGGTATCGGGGAAATGACGTCCGATGTCGCCCAGGGCAGCCGCCCCCAGCAGAGCATCGCAGATGGAGTGAAGGAGCACGTCAGCATCGGAGTGGCCGGCAAGGCCGCGTTCATAGGGTACCGACACGCCACCGAGGATCAGGGCCCTTCCCGGCACCAGCGCATGTACGTCAAAGCCATGACCAATACGCAGTTGCATGAGATTATCCTTCTTCGCTACGTGCCGCGAGAATCGCGGCGGCGAGCATGAGATCATCACTGAGGGTTACCTTGATGTTATCACCGTGTCCCGGAATCAGGCGGGGACGCCAGCCTTGCGCCTCCATCGCCGACGCCTCATCGGTAATTTGCCGGTGCTCCGCACACGCGGCTTCCAGGGCCGCCAGCAGCGCCCCGAGAGGGAACGCCTGCGGAGTCAGGGCACGCCACAATCCTTCCCGATCCACGGTACCTGAAGAGCATCCATCCTCACCCCGCTTGAGGGTGTCGGCAACGGGCACGGCAAGCAGTGCGCCCTGGGGTGCGTTCGCAAGGCTTTCCAGTAGCCTCAAGAGATCTTCGCGACGCAGACAGGGCCGGGCGGCGTCATGCACCAGTACCCAATCGGACGGCACCGCGCCCTGTCGCAGCAGCGCCTCCAGACCGCGGCGCACCGAATCCGCACGCAGGTCGCCCCCAACAACCGGGGGCAGGAGCGGCCCCGGCACGGGTCCCAGCAACTCCCGCCAGACGCCAGTGGCAATATCCTCGCCCGGCAGAACCAGCTGAATGCCGACAATGCGCGGTTCCCCAAGGAAGGCCGCCAAGGTGTGGGCAATGACGGGACGGTCCCGCAGCAGAACGTACTGCTTGGCCTGCGCCGCGCCAAAGCGCTGTCCCCGCCCTCCCGCCGGGATCACCACCCAGACACGCTCCATGTGAACCTCCTTATTTGTCTTCTTTTGAAATCAGATTTGGAATGTAGCGACAGGCAGATTGTGGAGATGCATGTCCACCAACAAATGATACCTGCTCACCAACGTAAACATTCATCTGCGGCGGAACAATAGCGGTGGTGCGTACGCCGTAAGGCGCACCAGATGGGTGTACTACCGCCCTAAGATTATCCGTATATTCAGGATCGATTTTTCCATTAGCCAACTGCTCAGAGCGCGTAATAAGATTTCTGGCGATAGCTGGCGGAAGAAAACCAACGACTCTCCCGGATATTGGAGGTGGCACATTCAAACGCACCCGCATTGGTCCATTGTCATTACAATTCTGATCAGCCTCAAAGAGTTGGCTGCTTATCATTCCCTGGCGCGACACCAACGGCGGGGGTGGTACTGATGTCTGTGCCTGCGGACGAAGCGGCTTCAGAACAGGCTGCGGTTCGACCCTGACCTGTGCTGACGCGGCGGTGTGCACAACGGATTCTGGTAACTTGTTGGAGACGATGGGTTGCGGCGGCGACAGCACTACAGATGATTGAGGCTGCGCCGCGGCAACATGCCGGGCATTCTGGCTGGTCATCGGGGCCCTTGCGGACGGAGTCGCTGCCCCCCACTGCCACGGAGGATAAATAAAAGTCACCGATGCAAACAGTCCGGCACCTATGAGCGTCCATCGCCATAATGGAGCCTGTCGCCACAGATGACCGAAACTGCTTTTCAGCGATTTTTGCGGGCGGGGTCCGTCTATCATGGTTATTTCACTCTGGACACGTTACCGGCCTAGCGAAAACAATGCCTTGGCCTTCTACCAATGCCACACATCTGGCCCCCTGTTGTTTAGCCGCTATCAAAGAGTCGGCAATGGATTCTTCGATAGCACGCATGAGATCACGGGAAGAAGCCGTGTCGGCCAGTTTCGCCTGACGCTCCATTAACCGATACAGAATTTCCGGATCGATTCCCTGATCTGCCACCTGCAGTCCATAACCTTCGATCATCCGCTCTATTTCCAACGCGGTAACACGGGCTACATCCAAACCCGTCAACCGGGAGAAAACAAAAATCCGGTCAATCCGACTGAGCACCTCCGGCGCAAATCCTGATTCCTTCAAGGCATTCGTGGAGGCTCTGCGCATCTCGTCAGGCGCTTGGGAATACTGCTGGCGAATATCCTCCAAGACATCAATAGCGGCATTGGTGGTCAACACAAAAATGGCTCTTGTGGTAGATATCTGTTTGCCATCAGAAGCCTCTGTGATAAACCCGTCGTTCCACACCGTGAGAAATTTTTTATGGATTTCCGGATCGGCCTTCTCAATTTCGTCCAGCAACACGACAGCATCCGGGCTGTCACGCAGGCCACTGGTGAGCTTGCCGTAATTGTCTGATCCCACGTACCCCCTGGGAGACCCGAACAAGGCCGTCCCCGCCATCCCCCTGGAAAACTGTGTCATATCAATATGAAGAAGTTTCCGCCCCAGTTCCGTTGCCAGGCGCTTGCCCATGTATGTTTTACCCGTTCCCGGATTCCCCGCGAACAGAAATATCCCGACAGGCTTTCCACGCTGCTGGAGCGCCAAACGACGGCGAATCTGCGCAGCCAGATCGTCACAAATAGCATCCTGGCCGATCACTTTTGATTTGAGTGCACGGGAGAGGGCATCCGCATCAATAAAGGTCGCATCCGCGTTGGTGCTGAGGCGCTCTTCCAGGGCCACACGATTGGTTAGGCGATCTAGAATATCCATGATCCATCTCCTCCGCGATATGGATTGCGGTAATCGTCCGGCATGAGACATCAGACTCAACACCGCCAACACCCCAAGACCTATGAATAACAACAACACGACAACCCAGACGCCATAACGCACCAGCAGGTTCAGATGCGCGACAAAGGCGACTAGGCGTGATTGAATAAACGGCCAGTAAAGATGGAACGCTTTGGCGATCGCTAAAACCAAAACCATTAAGAAAAGTAGCGGCAAATAGCGGTTGATCACCGAAAGCAATCGGCCCATCCTTTACTTTTTCCTTTTGTTATGTGATCTATGACCTTGACAGGTAGTTACCTGTCTGTGCATCCACTTGGCCACTGCTCAGTGTGATCTGAGCCCCCATTTTACCGATCCTACGGCGGTCGCCCATCACATTAAACGATGCCCTGCCCACTTCGTCTCAAGGTTATCTCAGATTAACGTTCATTGCGACTGGTGCGCGCCCTCAGATTCTGGGCCGGGAGAGGGGCCTTATGCTTTGGTGGCAACCGACAGGAGGCACAGGGCGAGAAATAGATTGTCGCTCGGTATCCCGTTTTGCAGTTTCCATAGCACCCCTTTACACTAGGACCCTTCAGAGTCCTCACATAAGATCAGACATTCTTGGATCGAAGTCTTTCTCTTGGCACCCCGCCGCGCGCCGGGGCGGCACGCGCATTTAGTCAAATTTACGGTGCTGCGGATAGCTGGCTGGCGGTGCAGATGGCGCGGCAGTGGCAGCGCCCGCTGCTGATTCTGCTGCCGAACGCCCGCGACGTGGAGGAATGGCAGCGCGAGTGGCATTTTTTCGCACCGGACTTACCATCGCCGCTGATTTTCCCGGACCGCGAAATCCTTCCCTATGATCGCCTGGCGCCTCCGGCGGATGCCACGGCCACCCGTCTGACCACTCTGGCGGCGCTGCCGGAATGGCGTGGCGTGTGCCTCGCCCCACTGTCCGCCGTCCTGCAACGTCTGCCACCGCGCAGTTTCCTCGACCAGCACGCTTTTGTCCTCGCCGTCGGCGACCACCTCAGCCCAGAGGGTTTCCGTCAGCGTCTGATCGACGCCGGCTATCACAATGTCAGTGAGGTTTCGGAGGCCGGCGAATTGGCCTGGCGCGGCGGGATCATTGATCTCTTTCCCAGTGGCAGCCCCCTGCCCTACCGCATTGAACTCTTCGATAGAGTAGTGGAGAGCATCCGTGCCTTCGACCCGGAAACCCAGCGTACCCTGCAAAAGATCGAGCGGGTCTCTCTGCTCCCGGCACGGGAGGTACCGGTGGACGCTGCCGCGCTGCAGGAATTTCGTAGCCACTTCCGCGCCCGCTTCAGCGGTGATCCACAACGTGCCGAGATATACCGGGCGGCCAGTCGCGGACAAGTACCCCAAGGGGCCGAGCATTATCTCCCGCTCTTCTTTCCCGAGAGCAGTCATCTGCTGATGCACTTTCCCAAAGACGGTATCGTCTTTCTGCCCCCCGGCCTGGAGGCATCCGCCCGGCACATTCGCCAGGACTGGCGGGAGCGCTACGAGGAACGGGCCCATGATACGGCGTATCCCATACTGTCACCCGACGAGCTGCTTCTGACTCCCAGTGAATGGGAGGATGCCCTGCGCGATCGGGCACTGGTACATGGGCAACAGGAAGGCGACGCGGAGCGTCTGCCGACCGCACCCCTCCCCGGTCTCCATGGCAGCCCGGAAGCACCACTGGCCTCACTCGATACCTTTCTGCGCCACCTGCCGGC
>DAIEIW010000131.1:0-7195 GCA_027351205.1 Acidithiobacillus sp. | reverse complement strand
GGATCCTCAGTATTTGCGCCATGATGCCAGGCGGGCCGTGGAAGACCTGGGAAGAGATGGCGTGATCACCTATTGCCTCAGCCTGGATCCTCATGCCGATGAGTACGTGTCGCGGATTTTCGGGGCGCGGAACTATCAGGTGATCGACCATGTCGAGCGCCTGCCGGAGCGCCTGCCTATGTTATACGCTGGGCTGACCCGATAGCTGCCCAACCTCTATAGCGGCGATCATGGCCCTGGCGCGGGACAGCCGGCATTGACGTACCCTCACGGCCCAAATAACATCACTGACCAAGAAATCATCGGCCTCAAACCGAGTGGCCTCTCCGCAGAGGGTTGCCTTTTCCTGCCCCCCCCAACATAGTGTTAAGAGTGATCCGGCCCTTGCCGTAATTCCATAGAGGAAATCATGACAAAAACCGAATTTGTGGCCGCCGTAGCAGGTACCCACGGCATCAGCAAGAAGGACGCCCATGAGGCCGTGGACACCGTCGTCACCGCCCTGGCTCAGGCGCTGATCGATGGCGAGTCCCTGAACCTTCCGGGATTTGGTACCTTCTCCCTGAAAGAACGGGCGGCCCGCCCCGGACACAATCCCGCCACCGGTGAAAGCATCCAGATATCCGCCAAGCGCAGCATCCATTTCAAGGCGGCCGGAGACCTCCAAAGAAAAATCCCTCAGCCTCCATGAAGGGATATTCTTCATGGCGCTCCTCCCGCCGGACGGCAACGGAGGCCACCCTGCAGAGCAGTATCGGGCGCCTGCAACGGATCACCGATTTTAGCGTGCTTCTTTCCGGCGCCAATGAAGTCATCGCCTATACGGAAACCGAAACGGATCTGCTGCGATCCCTCTGCGAATTAGCCGTCCGGCACGCCCATCTGCGGCTGGCGTGGATTGGCCGGCCCGATGGTGATGGCATCTTCCAAAACCTCGCCGCCGCCGGGGCTGTGCGCTACCTGGAAGGTATCCGCATATCCACATCCGCGGAACTTCCCGAGGGACAAGGCTCCGCAGGCCAGTCCTGGCGCGATCAAAAACCGGTTTACAATGCTTCGTTCCCCAAAAATGTCCGCATGAACCTCTGGGCGCAACGCGCCAAAGCCTTTGGGTTCGGGGCGAGCGCATCGCTGCCTATTTATCGGGGCAACACACTGTGGGCCATCTTGATGATCTATCACGGCAAGAAAAACGTCTTCGATGCCGACCTCCGGAGAATTATGACGGATCTGGCCAAAAACGTCAGTTATGGCCTGGATCGTTTGGACATCCGGCGAAAGGAACGGGAATTAAACGCCTTCAACGAAGTGCTGCTGAACGATCAGGCATCCGGCATCAGCGTCGTGCGTTTTCCGGAACGGATTGTCGAGCGAGTCAACACGCGGATGCTGACAATCCTCGGTGCATCTTCTGCGGATGATCTGATCGGACATCCCGTATGGGGGATCATTCACCATGAGGAAGTCTGTGAGCAGGTTGGCCAGTTTGTCCTGGAGGTTCTCAGCGAAGGCTACGGAACACGCAGGGATGTGCCCTACCGCCGCCTGGATGGACAAATGGTTTTCACGGATATTTCAGGCCAGCGGCTGGACGGATCGGATGGTGTGCAACGTATCCTCTGGACTCATGTGGATGTGACGGAGCGCCATCGGCTGATGGATGAACTCACGCAATTATCGCTTTCCGACACACTCACCGGCCTACCCAATCGCCGCGCTCTGGATACAGAACTGGGCAAGGCCATGGCCCGCGCTGATCGTCATGAACACCTTTTGAGCGTCGTCATGATAGATCTCGACGGCTTCAAACCAGTCAACGACACCTGTGGCCACGAAGCCGGGGATATGGTGTTGCGGACCATCGGCCAGCGTTTACGGAAAGGATTGCGCGGCACGGACTTCGTGGCCCGCCTGGGTGGCGACGAGTTCGTTCTGCTCCTGGAGAACTGCACCTCCCTGGAGGAGATCGAGGTCGCCATGAGGAAGGTCGGGGAAATGATCCGGCAACCCATCGAGCTCCCCGACAAGAGCAGGGCGGAGATCGATCTCAGTGCCGGCATATGCCTCTATCCATTCGGCGATTCCCACAATCCCGATGCGCTGCTCCGCTATGCCGATCAAGCACTCTACGAGAGCAAAAACCACAAGGCGGATCGCGTGCATTTCTGGACCCTCTTCGGAGAATCGGCGCCAGTGCGGCAGAACGTCATCCAGACACAGTTGCGGGAAGGTGGGTTGCTGGTCCATTACCAGCCCATACTCGACAATCGCTCCCACAAGATCGTGGGTGTGGAGGCTTTGGCGCGGCTGTGGGACAAGGACGGGCAGATACTCTATCCGGCGGAGTTTCTGCCTTTGATCACTGCCGAGGACACCACCTATCTCAGCAGGATGGTGCTTACCCAGGCGCTGGCAGATCTGGCCGAGCTGGATGCCTTGGGATGCTCGCTCTGGGTGTCCGTTAACGTAGCCCCGGAGTCCTTCGATGACCACTTCGTTCCATGCATGGCAGGCGTTATTGGGGCCAGCAGCATCGCGCCTTCCCGGATCACGCTGGAGATCCTGGAGGGCAGCAATTTCCTGGAGCATAACGCTGCGCTGTCCGTTCTGCACGGCGTCAAAGAGCTGGGCGTTCGTCTCGCTCTGGATGATGTGGGCAGTGCGTATTCCTCACTGCTGCGCCTCAAGGACTTGCCCATTGATGAGATCAAGCTGGATCAGGGATTTATCCGCTCCCTGGAGGATCGGCCCCAGGATTTGTATTTTCTTGCTTCCGTTCGGGATTTGGCCATCGGCCTGGGAGTGGATCTGGTGGTGGAGGGGGTCGAAACAGATGAGATTGCGGATGCGGTCTCGGTCATGGATATTAAACTACTGCAAGGCTATGGTATCGCCAAGCCCATGCCCATGGCGCAGTTACGGGAATTTCTAGCCCGGCATCCGTCCTGTCATCGACAGCATCCGACCAGCTTGTTCGGACTTTATGCCAAACAGATCTGCGACCAGGGAACCTTGAAGAAAATGATCCTCAGCAATCCGAGCCTGATCAATAGCGATGAGTTGGCGGATGCCGCCCGTTGCGACATGCATAACCATATGCAGCGCCTGGGTCTTGCTGAAGACTCTCCCTTATTTGGGCTTCATCGGGAGGTCCATGGTGCTATCGCATCGTTGTTAAAGGCTCCGGTCGCGGAAGGCTGGGAGCAAGTTCGGCAGGTGCAAAAGGCATTTGAAAATGGCTTGCTGGAAGCTTTCCAGAAAGCAAAGACACGTCGACCACCAGGCAATGGCCTCTCTTCCGCCCCAGTTTAGCAAACCGGCGCCAGAAAAAGCTCCCCTGTTTTTTCTGGCGCCATGACGGGGTGGTGCGCGCGTGGCAGGCAGACCCGATGCCTGCCCGCAAATCCGCCTCTCGTGCGGGGCGTTCCACAAAAATACCGCGACACCCAAGAGGCGCTAGCCCCCTCATCTGCGAAAAATTACCCGCCCCGCCACCAGGGTGTAGCGCACTTGCCCGCGCAACTCCCATTGCCCATACGGAAGATTCCGGCCCCGGCTCCACCCCTGCGCTGGCTCCACCGTGAAACGGGACTCCGGGTCGAAAATACAGAGGTCGGCGGTGGCACCGACCGCCAGGGACGGCGGAGCCAAACCAAGAACCTGGGCCGGGCCGATACTGAGCAGGCGCAGGATTGTCATCAGGTTCATCACTCCTTCATCTACCAGTCGCAGCGCCAGGGGCAGGAGCCATTCCACCGCAGCGATGCCGAATGGCGCCTGGATAAAGGTCATGCCTTCGCGGTCTACCCCCCAGGGACAGTGATCACTACTGATGGCGGTTATCGCGCCCGCAACCAGGGCGTGGCGCAAGGCATCACGATCTGCGGCAGGGCGCAGAGGCGGCAGGATCTTGGCATGCAGGTTAAAAAATCCGACGTCCTGTTCGGTGAGCAGCAGGTGGTGGATACTCACTCCGCAGGTCACAGGCTCGCCCCGTTGCCGAGCGGCAGCCACTTCCGCAACCGCCGCCGCAGTACTGAGATGCGGAAAATGGATGGGGCAGCCACTGAGCGCCGCAATGGCGATATCCCGCTGGACGCCGACCTGCTCCGCCGCTGCCGGGCGTCCAATCAGGCCCAAACGGACGCTCAGGCGGCCTTCGTGCATCACGCCATGAGCCGCCAGTTCCGGTTCTTCGCCATGGAGCAAAACGGGCCGCCCCAAATCCGCCGCGTAACTCAGCGCCAGCCGCAACAAAGCCGCACTGGCTACAGGCTTCTTCGCCTGACTGAAGACGATGGCGCCCGATTCCACCAGGCCCGCCATCTCCGTCAGCGCCACGCCCTGAAGCTGGGTAGTAAGGGCGCCAGCCAGATGTACCCTGGCCAAGGCCAGTTGCTCTGCCACCGCACGCTGTTCCTGCAGAACGGCAGGCGTATCCGCAACAGGCAGGGTGTCCGGGCGCAGTAGAACCTGCGTCACACCTCCCGCCACCGCCGCACGCAATTCGCTGGCCAGGTCGCCATCCCGGCCATGACCGGGCGTGCGTCCCTGAAAAGAAGTCTCGATAAATCCGGGGCAGGCGACCAGGCCCGTACCATCCAGCACTTCTTCGGCCTGGAAGTCCGCAGGCAGCGGCCCCCGCGCGACAATCCGGCCCTCTGCAATGGTCAGATCGGTGACCGCGTCAAAGCCGTCGCCGGGGTCCATGACTCGAATATTGCGGATGATTCTGTGCATGGTCCTCACACTCCGCCCGCCGCGCCGGCGAGGATGGCGAGTACCGCCATCCGCACCGCCAGACCATGGGCCACCTGTTGGAGAATCACTGCCTGGGCCCCGTCGGCCACTTCCGAGGCAATTTCCACCCCCCGGTTCATGGGACCCGGATGCAGCACCAGCGCGCCGGGCTCCGCCCACCGCAAGCGCTCCGGTGTCAGCCCGAACCGGCGGTGAAACTCATCCAGACTGGGAAGCCGGTGCGACTCCATGCGCTCCCGTTGCAGGCGCAGGGAGCAAATCACATCCACTCCGCGCAAACCGGCCTGCAGATCGTGGTAGACATGCACCCCCAGCGCCGAAAGTTCTTCCGGCACCAGAGTGCGCGGGCCGATGACGCGAATTTCCGGGCAGCCGAGGATGGACAGGGCATGTATCTGCGAACGCGCCACCCGCGAATGGAACACATCCCCGACAATAGCCACCACCCGGTCCTCGATCGGACCTCCCAGACGGCGGATCGTGAACACGTCCAGCAAAGCCTGGGTCGGATGCGCGTGCTGACCGTCACCGGCATTCACCACCAGCGCCGAGTCACCAAGATGACGAGCCACCAGATGGGCCGCACCCGCCTCCGGGTGGCGGATGACGAAGCCATCCACCTGCATGGCCATGAGATTATCAACCATATCGGTGAGGGACTCGCCCTTGCTGGCGCTGCTGGTGCTGACGGCGATATTCAGCACATCTGCCGAGAGGCGCTTGGCAGCCAGTTCAAAAGTGCTGCGGGTCCGGGTGCTGTTCTCAAAAAAAAGGTTGGCGATGGTGCGGCCGCGCAGGGTAGGGGTCTTTTTGACGCTGCGGTTCGCGATACTGAGGAAAGATTCCGCCGTATCGAGAATCTGCAGTAATTCCCTCTCCCGGAGCCCTTCGGTACTGAGCAGATGCCGCAAGCGGCCCTGCGCATCGTATTGCAGGTTGCCCTCGCCAAAACGCAGGGTGGCACTCATGGCTGCGGCTCCCGCTGCTCCAGTTCCAGACGCAGCGGATCGGGACCGCGCAACTTGATGTGTTCACCCGCGGTCGCGATCAGACGCAGCGCCGCCACATCGGCCGCCACCGGCAACTCGTGCCCGCCGCGGTCTACCAGCACTGCCAGAAGGATGCGGGCCGGGCGCCCATAGTCGAAGATTTCATTCATGGCGGCGCGCACGGTGCGTCCGGTGTAGAGGACATCATCCACCAGAATGATATCGCGTCCATCCACATCAAAGGGAATATCCGAGGCGCGCACCTGCGGGTGCAGGCCGATCTGGCTGAAGTCGTCGCGATAAAAAGAGATGTCCACCCGCCCCAGGGGCTGCTGCAAACCAAGCGCTGCGTGAAGGGCTCGTGCCAGCCAGACGCCGCCGGTAAAAATGCCGATCATCGCTACCCGCTCCGGATGGATGAGGGGACGCAGGTCGTGCGCCATGCCCTCCAGCAGGGCGGTCACATCCCAGTCGGTCGTCATGCGTCGCCTCCCGCCTTATGAAAGGTCCACAAAATTTCGCAGGCTGCGGCCTGATCCAGCAGGCGGCCGCGCTTCTTGTGGGAAAGCTCGCGCTCCTTCAGGACCAGATCAGCGGCATGGCTGCTCAGCCGTTCATCCACCCAATGGATGGGCAAGGGGAAACGGCGCTGCAAACTTTCCGCAAAGTTGCGCACCCGACCAACCATGAACCCCTCACTGCCATCCATGTGCAGGGGCAGACCCAGGACTAGGGCGCGGGGCTGCCATTCTTTGAGAATACGGGCGAAACCCTGCCAGTCCGGCCCCCGCTCGCCATTGCGCAGGGTAACGACCCCCTGCGGTGCCAGGCCCGACTCCCCCAGAACCGCAATCCCGATCCGACGCTCCCCGAAGTCTATCCCGAGCAGAGGCCCGCTGCGCTCAGGCATGACCCGCAGCACCACTGAGCAGGCGCATATCCACCCCCAGCAAACGCGCCGCAGCCTGCCAGCGCTCCCCAGCGGGCAGTTCAAAAATCACCGCCATGTCGAGGGGGCCATGCAACCATGCGTTATCCTGCAGCTCCGCTTCCAGTTGCTGCGCGCCCCAGCCGGCATAACCCAGGGCCAGGAGGTAACGCTGCGGCTCTTCGTGCTGGGCGATGGCCTGCAGAATATCCGGTGAACTGGTCAGCGCCAGATCGTCATTGACCTCCAGACTGGAAAGCCATTTGCCCCGCGGCGAATGCAGAATAAATCCATGCTGGGGCTGGATCGGCCCGCCCCAGTACACCGGGCGATGGATCATTTCTTCAGAGGGCTGGATGTCCACCGCACGCAGGGCGTCGGACATATTGATATCCACCAGCCGGTTGATAACCACGCCCATGGCGCCTTCGGCATTGTGTTCGCAGACCACAATCACAGTACGGTCAAAAACGCCGTCGTGCAGCGCGGGCATGGCAATGAGCAGATGATTTTTGAG
>DAIEIW010000123.1:0-1653 GCA_027351205.1 Acidithiobacillus sp. | reverse complement strand
GATTATTTCGTCAAAACGCCGACGATGCGGTCACCTGAATATGTGCAGCTCAGCACTGCGGCGGCGATTACCCTGGGCCTGGTGCCTGGGGTGATGCACCGGACCTCCTGTACGAATTGTCTGAATTTGCTGATGACCTACCCGGAAGGCTGTCGTGCCAACTGTACCTACTGCGGTCTGGCCCGGCATCGTGAAGAGAGCCGCGATTACGCTGACCGCAACTTCATCCGGGTGGACTGGCCAACGGTGCGCGTGGATGAAATGCTCGAACGTATCGCCAGGAACAGCGATAAGGGCCAGTTCCAACGCATGTGCATCAGTATGATCACTCACCCCGATTCCGACCATGATACACAAGTCATGCTGAAGCGCTGGATGGAGGTGGCGCCCCATATCCCCGCCTCCATTCTCTCCAACCCGACCACCATGGACAAGCAGGATCTCATCGACCTCAAGGCGATGGGGGCGGATATCTTTACCGTCGCCCTGGACGCCGTGACGCCGGAAATCTTCGAGCGTACCCGTGGCAAGACGGTGCAGAGCCCCCATTCCTGGGACAAGTACTGGCAGACCATCGAATGGGCGGCAGAGATTTATGGCCCCGAAAAATTCGGTGCGCATCTGATCTGCGGCATGGGCGAAACGGAGCAGGAAATCCTTGCAGTCTGTCAGAAGCTGAAGGACATGGGTGGGCATAACCACATGTTTGCCTTTTTCCCCGAGAAGGGCTCCATGATGGAGGATTGGGACGCCGTGCCTCAGGACCATTGGCGCCGGGTGCAATTGGGCCGCTTCCTGATTGACTATGCGGGTGGCCGTTATGAGGATATGGAGTTTGATCAGTATGGTCGCGTACTGGGTTTCGGTTATCCGCAGGCGGAGCTGGAAGACATCATCGACTCGGGTAAGCCCTTCCAGACCTCCGGCTGCCCAGGGAAGGATGATGAAGAAGTCAGCGCCTGTAATCGGCCTTATGGGGATTCCTCACCTTCGGATATCCGCTCCTTCCCCTTTGCGCTGAACAGGGAAGATGTGGAAATCGTGCGCCGCCAGATGCGGTTGCAGGACTTGCAGTTTCCCGGATAAAACGGGCGACGCGCGAAAAAGGGGCTCCGGCCCCTTTTTTCATCAGCCGCGCAACAATAAATTTCATAAATATTTATTGTTGCTAATAAACCAATATTTTACGGCTTGATAAACCGATTAAAAAATTTACGGATACAATATCTTGCAACACTGTTCCCGTTCCGACACAATCAACGTGTCATCAGCGATACAAACAGGGGCGGAGAAATTACATGAAAAAATCACGGATTTTAGGAATTGCGGTTGGCGCGACGTTGGCGATGGGCCTATCGGCCAGCGCGCTTGCTACAGATGGTTATCAGTTGATCGGTATCGGTCAGTACGCCATAGGCATGGCGGGCGCCGTGGTGGCCGCCCCTGACGACCCCTTGTCGGCAGCCATGAGCAACCCGGCCGGGTTGGCATTGATGACGCCACAGGCCGCGTTCTCGGCGGAGATTTTCAACCCGGTCCGCAAGACGAATCTGGGTTTTGGCGAGATTGGCAGCCATAGCAATGTCTACGGTGTTCCGGCCATCGGTTGGGTGGCACCGGCATTTGGAGATGGCATTGTATTTGGTGGTGGTG
>DAIEIW010000122.1:0-13022 GCA_027351205.1 Acidithiobacillus sp. | reverse complement strand
AGGCGCACTTCCGCCGCCTTGGTCATCGCGTCCGCCGCTTCAATCGCCGGCACTAGGCCGCGCGTCTCGATCATACCCAGTGCCACTCCGCTTACGTTTGCCATGTCAACTACTCCTTTTGGGTTAAAAAATGGTTAGTTCCCTGTCTGGCTACCGCTGGTGTCCCAATGATCAATGATCCCGGCGATGGTCAGGTCAGTCAGTATCCGGTAATCTCCCGCAGCGTAACGGGCTGCCGAACCGCTCACGGCAATCACCCATTTGCCTGGCGGCGCACCTACCGGGTCTGCGGCCACGCTGATCCTGCCTTTCGCATCGGTAAGTACCCGGAGCGATGCATTCCGCAGCCCGGGTATTCGCCGGGTGGCCACGAGATCAGAGACGACGCGCATAATGTCCATATCGGATATCCTAATCTTCCGACCAGTGGTCGATGATGCCGACGATGGTGAGATCGCTCGGAAAGTCTTTACTGCCGGCAGCTTCTCGTGCCGCGGACGAGCCCACGCAAATCACCCAGTCGCCAGTGACACACCCCACCGCATCCACGGCGATGCTTCTTGCACCGCCTTTTTCCTTTACCACCAGCAGTGGGCGGTGCCCCATTTCCTTGATCCGGTTGGTCGAAACCAGGGTTTTTTCCACCTGACAAATCTTCATCGTGCGCTCCGCAATGCTGAGGCGCCATTCGCCTCGACCGGTTCTATCGGGCTGCCCGAGGGCTTGTCCTGCACGGTCATGCCGCATATCAGCAAACCCTGCCGATGCAACTCCGCATAGCGCGCCTCGATCGCGGCTTTGACCCGCTGGCAGTGTTCTACAGTGCGCTCGCGACTGCCGGGCACGCGACGGTCATAGCGGAAATGAATCGCCACTGGAACGGGTAATCCGTGCAGGACGTTAAGCTTGCTAAAAATCTGCAGACCCACGTCCATATCTGGCGCGCTTTCTTCCACCGTGTGCAAGTACACGAAATACGCCAGGTTGCGTACCTGGAATTCCTCAAATCCATCCCCTACGCTGATGAATCGCTCGTTATGACCGATGTCCAGGTAGCGCCCACCCCAGGTGCCACATACATATTCAATCTGCGACAGGTTATTGATCAGTAGCGTGGCGATGAGCCGACGCATACCCTCGTGTGGCTCGCCGTTGCCCTTGCCCCATCCGTCCGTAGCGCTGGTGGCTTGAATCGCCTGATACACCTTGAGTCGTGCATTGCTGGCATCCTCGTTGACGGTTTGCCGATACAGCAACAGGTTGTCCACTGCGCGATACAAACTCATTTCGCCATCAGCGTCGGGAACATGCACTTTGATGCCATCGGTATCCGTATCGACCCCAATCAGCAAGGTGTCCACCGAGGCTCCGCAGCAGAAGCTGTTTTCGATGGCCTGACGAAATTCACGCAACCGCCCCAGACCTGCTTCTGCTGCATCCCTCTCGTTGCTGTGATGGGCAGCACAACCCTCATGGGTGGGGTCGGAACTGCTCCAGTGGTACACCACTATTTTTAGATAGCGCGTACCGGCATCCGCACTCACCGGACGGCCTTCGCGATAGCGCATCAGTTCGGTCTCGATCCAGCGTTTGACGTTGGCTTCCACGTCGAACATGGCACCGGCGTATGCCTTGCGGCTGCGCACCGCGTCATCGGGCAGGCGCAGTATATAGCGCACCAGGCCCTTCAGGCGCCCGTCCGAGCAGGGCGTAATATCCACCGCATGGTAGCCACAGTCGAGCAAGAACGAAGTCACCTCGTCTGAATTCTGCGGCACGGCCTGCGTTTGCTCCGCCATCAGGCGAATGGTGTGCATGACACACGCTCCATATAGCGCGCGCATATCCAGGTTGGCTATCCAGGCATCCTCCAGAATGCCAGCAGGCAACATGAAGCCAAGATCCGCACGGGCAACGCGCTGTGCGCGTTCAAGAAAATCGGCCTCATGCTGCTGGGCGGCAAGCTGCTTCAGAGCCGGAATGATGGCCGCGAAGTGCCCCTTTATCGCTTGCTCGTGGGCCAGCAGGCGGCGGTTCTCCGACTCATTGGTGAGCGGGTGCCGACAAGGTCGTCCCTGGTCCGTAGCGCAAGCCGGGTTGGGTGCACTCTTCGAGCTGAGCACAAAGTCGCGCGCTGCAAATACCGGTTGCTGCGGCCGCGCTTGCAGAGCGCTGGCTGGCGTACCCAGACCGTAAGGTGGTCGGTTTGCTCCTGGCGGAGGGCTCACATGCCGCCCGGGACGGTTTCTCGTATTCATCGCAACCTCTGGTCCGTGCTGCGTGGGTGGGCGTACAGTCGCCGTCGGTATCACATCAACCTCGTGCACCGCCGGAATAGGTGATCGAAGAGCCTTTGGCATCGTTGCCGCTGCTGCCGGTCACTCGGCTGATGGGCAACGCCGGCCGCTCGCGGTCTTTCATCTGGGATGCCCCAAGCACCGTACCGCGTTGATCTCCACGCAAGGTCGGATTGCGGCGCGTAGAGGTGCCTTCGGTGCCAGTAATGCTTTCATTGCGCCTCCATGCCGCCCCCGTGATGGTAAAACCGCCCTCGCGCCCGTCTCCGGTGAGGCGACTGCGCGGCACTTCTGTTGCGGCGGTCGCTGGCACGGCACCGTAGGCCTCATCGCGATAACGAAACTCAGGTGTGCCGGAAACCAGACCAGCCGCCAGATTCACCGGACCGGTAATGCGTCCCACCGCGCCATAGGCGGTACCGGTAACGCGGCCGAGCGGTCTCTCCTGCGCGCTGCGCGCAGGGGTCGTGACGCTAAAATTTCCGCGGACTGCTGCCACCTCCGGGGCAGCGAATGCCGGATGCGGTGCATCGGCCGGGCCACAGGTGAGGGGATGTATCCGCGTCCCATCTCCACTCTGCAGTGCTCGCTGATCCGCGCCGCCATAAGGCGTTCCACTCAAAACCTGACCTTCACCCCGGGCGGAACCGGTTACCTTGCTGTCCGGTCCCAGCCGGATGCCCGTCATCATCGCACCGGCGACACTACTTCTGCTTGCCATCAAGGCTCGTGCGGTGGCCTGAGAACCTGATGCGCAAAATGCTGCGTACTGATCGGGGCCCGCATATTCCGTGCCCGTGACAGGCTGGCAACCTCCATATTCATCCCCGGTGACCTTGGGGCTGCGTTCCACCGACGTGCCGGATACCGGCTGCTCGTGCCAAGTACGCATCACACCGACTTTTTCCGGTATAGAAACGGGCTTGCGATTACAGGCTTGATACTGCGCCAGTCCGGCAGATTCTGTGCCCGTCACACTGGCGCAGACCCCACGTTCTGTACCCGTCACGCGCTCTCCGGGGGCTGTTTCCGTACCTGTCATAACCTGCTCGCGCAGCGTACTCATCACGCTCACCTTGTGCGGAGCGTTGCCGCCGTCGCGACACAGGCTGCCGAACGAGTCCGGCTGGTAATATTGGCTGCCGGTGAGCTTGCGGCAGGATCCGGGTTCATCCCCGGTCACTTTGACGCTGCGTCCGACTTCGGTTCCACTCACACGCTGACCAGCCTCGGTGGCGCTTACGCCCACCTTCGTCGGCGTAAGCGCCGGCCGGGTTGCGCAAAAGGACTCAAATTTGTCGGCGCTGAGATATTCGGTGCCGGTCACTGCCTTGCAGGAGCCGTGTTCGTCGCCGGTGACCTTTACACTGTGTCCAAGCTCAACGCCACTCACACGCTGGCCGCGAGTGGTCCGGCCTACGCCAACCTTAGCCGGGGCTGGCTCCGGGATAGCGGTGCACAGCGCGCCGTATTGCTCGGTGCCGATATATTCAGTGCCGGTGATGGCCCGGCAACTGCCCGGTTCGGTGCCTGTGACCCTGGCGCTCCGCTCCACCTGGGTGCCGGTCACAGATGTGCCACTCAGGGTAGTCCCTTGCTCCACTTTGGCAGGTACTGCAGGCTTCTGACGGGTCCGCCCGCTGGGCCGATACGCGGCTTGGTCGCCGCGTCCTTGCTGACACATGGCTTCGCGGCGTGCCTGGGCCGCGCCGCGCCCGCTCAATCCTGCTATGGCGCTGGACTGAGCGCTGTTGCGCGATGTACGAGAAACACGGCTACAACAAGACGGCTCCACTGCCACCTTTCCTTGACTGGAAAGCGCGCGGCGACGCTCCTGGCAGAGTTTGCGCACAGCGGAGGCGCTCGGCCCGGCCACTGATGCCGGATCTTCGTCTACCAGCGCGCATACCGCTTCGAGCAACTGTTCCCGATCGGCGATTTCGGCGATTTCAGTTGCGTCCTGACCTTTGCAGCCACAGCCATTCGGGCGGGTTAAGCCTTGCGCAGCAGCCGCCGCTTCTACAGGCGCGGCGGTGACAGTCGGTATATCCGAGGCGATTACACGAATCCCCGTATGCGCCGAAGAGTTGGCCTGCGCAAGCCCTATGGCGCCACCCTGCGACAATGCCTCACGGCGGGCACGGGAAAGCGACATGCCGGTAGCCCCTGGTGTCGCTATGGCCGCCGTATTGCCCGTTGTCCGTGCCGGTGTGGAGGATTTTGCCTCCAACGCGGCGGCACCGTTGTATGACAGCGCCCGCCGCCGCTCCAGCGCAGCGGCACGTGTCGAGCGCGGGGACGCCATATTGTTTGCCATAGAGTCGCTCATGCCTTGATCCTTCCGTATCCATCAAACCCCTGCGCGGGCCATCCGCTGGATAGCCCCGCACCCATCCTGCTTAGCGCCCGCGGAACACCACAAAGGAGCTGCCCTGGCTCTGCGAGTAGTTGTCATACCCGATCAGACGCACGTGATGGTCGGGGTGGGCGCGATGGCATGCCTCCAGTTCGGCAATAATGGTGTCCACTGACTGCTCACCGAACATGGGCAGCTTCCACATGTACCAGTAGTATGTTGATGCGCGTTCAGGCTCTACATGCTCGATGCCTGGGTTCCAGCCCTGGTTCACGAGATAGGCGATCTGACGACGCATTTTTTCCGGTCCCATTGCCGGCAAATAAGAGAAGGTTTCGTACTTGGGTGTCGAGTTGTAGTCTTGAATGTCAGCCATTTTCTATTCCTTTCTTTGGCGCGCGGAGCGAGCCGTCAAGCCACACGCCGCGCGGGTATTCGTTTGTGCCTTTGCGATTACTGTCACAGAATCAGCGATTCACCACGTCCAATTTGTCCACGGTATCGAATTCAAACTTGATCTCTTTCCAGGTTTCCAGAGCAATTTTCAACTCTGGACTGTCTTTCGCGGCGTTGGTGAGGATGTCCTTGCCCTCGCGCTCGATATCGCGACCTTCATTGCGCGCTTCCACGCACGCCTCCAGCGCGACGCGATTGGCAGCCGCTCCGGCAGCGTTGCCCCATGGGTGCCCCAGCGTACCGCCACCAAACTGGAATACCGCATCGTCGCCAAAGATCGCTAACAGCGACGGCATGTGCCAGACGTGGATACCGCCAGAGGCTACGGCGAACACGCCTGGCATGGATCCCCAGTCCTGGTCGAAAAAGATGCCGCGACTGCGATCCTCCGGGACGAACGATTCGCGCAGCAGGTCGACCCATCCTTGAGTGGAGGCGCGGTCACCTTCCAGTTTGCCAACCACCGTGCCGGTGTGCAGGTGATCACCACCCGACAGTCGGAGCGCCTTGACCAGTACGCGGAAGTGAATGCCGTGGTGCGGATTACGGTCCACCACTGCATGCATGGCACGGTGGATGTGTAGCAGGGTGCCATTTTTCCGGCACCAACGCGCCAGACCGGTATTGGCACAGAAACCACCCGTAAGGAAGTCGTGCATGATGATGGGCATATTGAGTTCCTTGGCGAACTCTGCCCGCTCATACATTTCCTCGGGCGACGGCGCTGTAACGTTTAAATAATGTCCTTTGCGCTCGCCAGTTTCAGCTTCGGCTGTGTGGATCGCATCGGCCACGAACAGAAACCGATCGCGCCAGCGCATGAAGGGCTGCGAGTTGACGTTCTCATCGTCCTTGGTGAAATCCAGGCCACCGCGCAGACACTCGTAGACTGCACGACCATAATTCTTGGCAGATAGACCAAGCTTGGGCTTGATGGTGCAGCCGAGCATTGGTCGGCCATATTTGTTCATCTTGTCGCGCTCGACCTGGATGCCGTGGGGCGGTCCGTTGCAGGTTTTGACGTAGGCGAGTGGGAAGCGTACATCTTCTAGGCGTAGTGCACGCACAGCCTTGAAGCCGAACACATTACCCACCAAAGAGGTGAATACGTTAACCACGGACCCTTCTTCGAACAAATCTATGGGATAGGCGATAAATGCGTAAAAGCTGGAGTCATCGCCTGGCACGTCTTCGATGCGATAAGCACGGCCCTTGTAGTAATCCATGTCAGTCAGCAAATCGGTCCACACCGTGGTCCAGGTGCCGGTAGAAGACTCGGCGGCTACCGCGGCGGCAGCTTCTTCACGATCTACCCCTGGTTGCGGCGTAATTTTGAAACAGGCTAGGATATCAGAGTCCAAAGGCACGTACTCGGGGGCCCAATAGGTCTGCCGGTATTCCTTTACTCCGGCCTCATACTTTTTTACGGCCATGCTTGCTCTCCTTGTGTCATGGTAGACGACGGTGATTGGAGCCACCTGCTAGGTTCCAATGCTTGAGTGGTATTGTGGACGATCTGCCCATTTATAAAAGTAAAATATATTTACTATTATAATTTACTATGGTTTACTATTGGCATGTCTATCCGTCATGCAACCTTGCACCAACTCAGGATCTTCGCTGCCGTAGCTCGGCACATGAGCTTCGCCCGTGCCGCTGAAGAGCTGCATTTGACGCCACCCGCTCTGTCCATTCAGGTCAGGCAACTTGCCGAGGCAGTCGGCGAGCCGCTTTTTGATCAAATTGGCAAGAAAATCTACCTGACCGCGGCGGGGGAAGCGCTGACGTCGGCTTGCCACGATGTGCTGGATCGACTGGAATACTTCACTCAAGAGATAGCCGCCCTCCAGGGACTGGAGAAGGGCAGCTTGAAGGTCGCCACGCTCTCTACCGCTAAATACTTTATCCCACGTATGATGGGAGGGTTCTGTACGGAGCATCCTGGTGTCGCTACGGCTTTGTTTATTGGGAATCGGGAGGCCCTGCTGGAGCGGCTCGCGCGTAACCAGGACGACCTCTACATCCTGGGTCAGCCGCCGGAACACATAAACGTCGTCGCCGAAACTTTCGCCGATAATCCCTTGGTGGTAGTTTCCCGATCGGATCATCCCCTGGCGTCGGAAAAAGACCTCGAGCCATCACGTCTGCGAGACGCACCATTCATTTTGCGCGAGCCCGGTTCGGGAACACGTCTGGCCGCAGAGAAGTTTTTCGAGCAACACGGCGTTGTTCTCAGAACACGTATGGAATTTGGAAGTAATGAGGCTGTCAAGCAATCTGTGGCTGGCGGTTTAGGCATTGCCGTGCTGTCTGCCAGTACGATACATGCGGAACTCGCCAGCGGAGAACTGGCGATTCTCGACGTGCGTGGTTTTCCTCTAGAGCGCAAGTGGTATACGGTTTATCCAGTGGGAAAACTGCTTTCCCCAATCGTCAGGGCCTTTATTAAGTACCTGTTTGCGGCATCGGCACATGGTGAAAATGAACCTATTTTGGGCGAATAGTAAGCACTAAATGATCGTAAAATTGGACACTTCAGCGCTTCCGATGTAACAGATGGCGCAAGAAGATGCCGTCTGGTGCGTTCGTCTAAATGGATTAAGCATTTCAAAACTGTAGGGAGATTTGTATCAGGAATGAGTGAAAACCGAACAAAAGGGTATTTCCTACCACAAATCGATGACCTTAAATCGCTACTCCAACTGCCCATCTACCATCGCAAGAAAACTCCACCCATCTTGGATGACCGGTTACGCTGCAGAGCATACTTTCAGAAGTCATGCGAGTAGATCCGACGTGACCCAATGTGAAAAATTTAATGGTGCCAAAAAGCGCATGCCGTATTGAATGTTGGCAGTACCCACAGAAATGTTCAAAATCTTTCACGGCACCTCTGAGCCAATGTCACCAGAGCCGCCCGGGCTCCTTGTGAATCCAGGATGGGATCAGGAAAGTCAAAACGTAGCAACGTGCCGTCGGCCCTGATATCGAAGCCATCGTAATCAATCCCTATCATCTTCACATCATCGGTATCGCAACCATGCAGATGACGGCAATACCCTCGCAAATTGTCGCGATGATCGGCATTCATATGGGCGAGAATATCAGCCTCTGCCGCAAAAAGGGCGGCTATGGGAGGCGGTGCATACACTTTGGGTTGAACCCAATGAATCTGGCCGAAACCGCCGATATAGCGAATATTTTCTACGTGGATCCGATAAAAATAAAAATCATGGGCGGAGAAGTAATCGACCGCCTGCGGAAAATAGCGCAGGTAGCGCGCACCAAAAGCACCCTTGTCTGTCAGGCGCGCTGCGTGACCCGCCAAGGTAACCCGGCCTGCAGTCAGGATGTCCTCAGCACAGGGGTGGACGATTAGGCTCACTCGGGGATCGGCATCCATGTTTTTGGTATGTTCCGCCAGATTAGAGATAAGGATAATCGGGTTCCCCGCATCATCGAGCACAAAGGGGCTCACAGAACCAAATGGGTGGCCAGCCAGGCGCTTGGATAATGTGCAGAGCACACCGTTATGATGGGCACGCACGAAACGACGTACTTTTGCGCCCAGGACATTTTCTTGATGATCAGTGCTCATGGTGGCACCTCTGACGGTAGGGAGAAGACATCCCAGCTCTGCAGTTTATCCAGATCGGTGGGATGCGTCGATCTATGTGAATCCTTTCAATTCAACACGCTGTTTCTAAGAATGATAATCTTTGGGTGTATCTGTCAGGATGTGAGCGTCAGTAAAATATCCGCATACCATGCACAATTGAGTCCCAGGGACTCATCCAGATCAGCATCTCGGCCACCCATATCAATGCGTGCAGAATGTACCCCAAGGAGTTTCCAGGGCAATGCCTGATCCCCCGTGCTGGCGCGCATCACCACTGGTGCTCCGCTACTGCCTCGATGAGTCCGTGCGTCTGTCAAAAAATAACCTTGGCCTTGGAAGCGTAAACCAAAAGAGGACGCAATCACGGCCTGGCGTACTACGGGCAGGTGATGAAAAGTATCATGAAATCCTAACGGGAAGCCAACGACTAACAATAAGCTTCCCACTTCTATCTCTTCAAAGGAGCTTTGCAAATGATCTGGGGTAAAGCATTGAATGACCGCCGGATCTGGCAAACGAGTGCGATCAAGTTCAATGACGGCCACATCAATCTCTCCTGCGCTATCGCGGCCCTGGCGCCAGAGGCTTTTCCCTTCCCGATACAAATATACGGACAACGCCGCAGCCCTCGTGAGATTCGCTGCATCCGTGTGCATTTCGATCTCCAGTCGGTTCGGAAAATGCTCGGTGGGCTTATCCACGACAACATGGCGACTGGTGACGAAAAACAGTCTCTTCTCACGCGCGAAGAAGAAGCCGCTGGCGCGGGTGAGTAGACGGTCATTGTCAAAGGTGGATACGCGAGCTGTGGTTAACAGCAGAGACTCGATCATGGGCGTTCCTAAAGTTGGCAGGCGTCCGTCGATAGTGCGGACTGTGCCAGATAGGGCATGGTCTGCGTGCCATCGGCACCGGCTATCACCTCAATACTGACCACCGGCGGAGAGGATGCTACCTCACCGAAAATCGTCGCATAAGCCACATCGGCTGCATCTCTCCCCGTGCCAAAACGGACCAGCCCCATAGGCATGGATATTCCAGATGGATCGAAGATATACCAACCACCAGTTAAATACACTTCCACGTACGCATGAAAATCAAAGGGACCATAGGTGGACGTTACCCCATAATTAATCCCGGTGGTGAAGCGCGCGGGAATATTGCTCGCCCTGCACAGCGCGATCATGAGATGCGCAAAATCACGGCAAACACCCGCCGTCTCAATCAGCGTGTCGATGGCAGAACTGCTTGCATCGGAGGTGTTTTTTGCATAGCTGATCCGCTGCGTGACCCACTCCCGAATCGCCTGGACCCGACGATAACCAGATGGTCGTTGGCCAAACTCCCGTATGGCTAACCGGTAGAAGCGGTCAGACTGACAGTACCGGCTAGGATATAAATAGGTTAAAACCTGGGCAGGCAGCCAGGCGACGGGGATCTCATCAATATGTTCAGGATCAGCCATGTAATGGTTCAGGTCCACAGACGCCGTGTACCAAACCTCTAGGGAGCCTGCGGCAGCACTCAACCGCAGGTAGCGATTGCCTGTCATAGGATCTGCTTCGACTGTCCGAGGCACTGTTTGATTCACCATCAAAGTCTCATCAACCACGGTCTGACGGGGTGTATGAGCCGCGTGAAGGTTGAAAATAAAATCACTACCTGGTGTCGCCACCTCAAAACTTAATGCCAAAGAAAGCCGCATACGAATCATCCTCGAATCACCTCGCAGGAAATTGTGATGAAACGGAGAAACGAGAATGCTGGACTCGCAGAGTAAATAGCTCCTTGTGCTACCTTAAGACAATATACCCTAAATTTGCACTGGGATAGCGGTGGCTAAAAATATCTGTTCTCTCGAAGTGATGAAAAATATTATCCATTACGTTATGGGAGGATTCTTCTGCGGTCAGTCCTGCCCGAACGGCTGCTTCCGCTGCCTAAGGGCCCTTTGACCGAGGCAAGTGCATGCATGGTACATGCGTCCCTCTCATCAAAGATTCGCCATACCGAGAATCCTCCGTTATGCAACATGGCAGTCGTAGCGTTGGATTTTCTCAAGAAGCCCTTGCATCGCTTGGCGAGTTACCGCGAGATCGTAGTCGGTCTGAAGTCCCACCCAAAACGTGTCGCTCATTCCGAAGAATCGCGATAGCCGCAGCCCAGTATCTGACGTGATGGATCGTTTTCCCTGAACGATTTCGCTGATGCGGCGCTGAGGAACGCCGATAGCCTTAGCTAGGCGATATTGGGTGATCCCCATGGGCTTGAGGAAGTCCTCTAGCAGGATCTCCCCAGGACGAATAGGTGCATCCCGTCCAGCAATGGTATCGGCAACGTCAGAAAGATCCAGTTGTCCCAGCTCCTTCATGCGAATACTCATCATTCACCCCCAATCATCCGTGATAGTCCACAATTTCTAAGTCCCAAGCGTGGCCGTCGTGCTACACGAAACAAATCCGCCATTGGTCATTGATTCGGATCCTCCATTGGCCGTGGCGATCCCCCGAGAGCTTTTCCAGGCGGTTTCCCGGTGGGACAGCCAGATCCTCTACGCGTCCGGCCTGATGCAACTGTGCGAGCTTGCGTCGAGCTACTCGCAGCAGATCTGTGCTGAGGCTGCGCACCCGAAGGCCTAAGAAAGTAGCGGCCGTGCGCTTGCCCGCGAAACTTTTGAATCATTGGAGCATGATAACGAGGTGAGATACTAACGTCAAACGATACACACATGGATAATCTTGCGCAGTTCGGCACCACTCTCTGACGCTGGACCTGACAATCGACGATCTCCTCACCTGCCCAGAGTCTATCAGATGGCGCCCAGCGATCGGGGATACAGGTCAAGCCCTGTTAAATCAGCGGATGGTTGGTCTTTACCTGGCAAACCACGGAAGCTATTCTGCGGTTCGTTATGCATCACAAGCATAAATTGTGCTATTTGCGATCCAGAACGTCCTGATAATGCCATCTTCTATGGACTAGAGAATTACAAAATGGATAAAGATGAGTGTATATAATGTGAGATTTTTTTGCGAAACCACAATGTCAGGATGACTGTCCCGTAGGCTGTATTGTTTCTGTTCCGACAGGTTCATCAAGCTGACCTACCGATGTACAGATGGAAGAAGTATATCTGCAATGTCTACGACATCTTACGATAAAATGAATATTTTTCAGGTAGTTCAAACGATCTGAAAATGGCAATACGTAAAAGCTTGGTTTTTCCCTGCCGGGGTGCGGTGTATCACGTGATTATGGGAAATAAGCGTAAATAATGCCCCAAACTCGGAACGCAATTGTTCAGGGCTATAACGGCACACCGGAAGTTCGCTGCATTGGGTAGGCCCGTCTTCTGCGAAGGTGGATATGACGACATGGCCACCCGGCTTTAAGCCGTCGCTCAATACCTGAACGTAGCGTTGGCGCTGTTTTTTTTCCGTCAGGAAATGAAAAACTGCGCGGTCATGCCATAAAGCGAAGGTTGCCTGCGGCAGGGGCGTTTCCAGCACATCCCCGACGATCCACTTCACGGTGCCCGGATACTTCCCAAGACGTTGTTGGGTCACAGCCAGTGCGGCGGCGGAGAGATCAAGTATGGAGATTCTGGAAAATCCGCGCCCAATCAAGTCATCGACCCATGTGGATGCGCCACCACCGACATCGATAATCGCGTCTTGTGGCTTCAAATCCATCTCATCCAGCAGTTGTAACGATGCCTCATCATGGTCACAGTACCAACTCACCGTGGTCGATGCTTTCTCGGTGTAAATTTTATCCCAATGTATATTATTCATTACTTGGCCCAACCTGATATCTGAATTTCCCTATTTCCCTAAGTTTTCGTTTGCCCGATGAACGCCATTACAAGTTCTGCCTCATTTCTAGCCCTTGCCCAAGTGTCAGCAAGCATTTCAGAAATGGGGCGACTCAAGCTGGGCGAGTTCTTGAACAACGGGTTAGGTTATAACGTTGGTTGTCCATGGTCGTCAACCGTTCGCCTCCCGCGTGCTTTGACTGTCGTTGTCATAATTCGTGGCACGGTGGGCCTGGTTTACAGCTACTGAGATGCGGGGCTACAGAAAAAAGCTCCCGGAAGATCAGGGAGCTACAAGCGGGGCGAGTAGAACGCTTTTAAAAAGGAATGGTTGAGGTGGGGCCTCAGTGTTTGAGGCGGCAGGATCGGAAGTGTTTGCCGAGGAGCATGAGGAACTGGATGGTTTGCTGGGTTTCCGGTTGTTTTATCAGTTCCCAGAGTCCGGTGATGCCGCCTTTGGGGGGAGGGGCATGGGCCGCT
>DAIEIW010000082.1:0-46829 GCA_027351205.1 Acidithiobacillus sp. | reverse complement strand
GCTGGAAGCAAAGTTTGGAAAAAGCACCGCACTTCTGCTGATGCGCGTATCACAGTTTTCCATCTTTTTGCAGGCGAGCTATGCCAACGTGGCCGCGGGCCAGGCGGCCTTTAATGGGGCGGGGGTATCCAACCCGCCGGGTAACCAGAATGACATTCAATTTCCGCAACAGGTGAGTTTGTTCTATGCGGGGGAAATCACTCCCCATATCGGTGCATTCCTGCATCTGACATACAGCGGCCGAGGCGGTTTCGGTATGGACGACAGCGACATCCGTTGGGCGCACCCATGGAACCTGGGTCCCAACCAACTCCTGATCACCGGTGTCGAAGTGAATAATACGCCGACCGAGCCGGATATCTACAACACAACACCAGATTGGTACGCGCCGTTCTCGAGTTCCAAATATAGTGCCATCCGACAGATACCCACCACCTTTATCGAAGGGGCGCATGGCGCAGGTTATCCTCTTGCAGGTATCGGCACTTACGAAGCCTATATTTTTGGTCAGGATAAGGCCAACTGGCTCTACTTCGAGGCTGACGGATACACCAACGCGGACGGTATTGGTGTGCAGGCGAACTCCGGGGGAGCATTCGGATATGCTAATGACGGCAGAATGCAGGGTGTCGCCCCCTATGTTCGCCTGGCCTACCAGCGCGACTGGGGTAACTGGAACTGGGAAGTCGGTACCTATGGGATGTGGAGTCGCGTATATGATAGTCCCAACACCAAAGGCGGCCCTGTAGATAGCTTCGATGATTATGATCTGGATAGCCAATTGCAATGGCTGGATACGGCGAACAACAGCAATGTCACGTTGCACGCGGACTGGATACACGAGGATCAGACATTTGGTCCGGGTGCCGCCCTTTCAAGTTCCACAACTGGAAATCTCAACTCCCTCAATATAAATGGTTCCTACTGGTACCACGATCATTACGGTGTATCTGGTGGATATCTGGACACCTGGGGTTCTGCCAACCAGACGCTCTGGGGGGCGAGCTACTCCGCTACCGGATCTCCTGATACCAATGGAGAATGGATCGAGGCGTCTTATTTGCCCTGGTGGAACACCAGATTTTCGTTGCGGTATACCATGTTTAACCAATTTCGCGGGTTGACGAGCAGTACGGCCGGCAGTTTTGGCGCTTCGGCATACAATACGCTTGAGCTGCTGACCTGGATATCATTTTAAGGAGGGGGGTGAGCTATGTATCCTGTATTATCATCGAACAGTTTCGCTCCTTCCCAAAAGAAGGGTGTTATCTGCATTACCGCCGTTGCGTTGGCGATATTGGGAGCAAGTCCGGCACTGGCGCAGGTGCCACAATCTGTCCATCAGTCATGCATGATCTGCCACGGGCAGACCGGCGAAAATACCATCTACCCGATAGTTCCTCGTCTAAACGGTCAGCAGGAACAATATCTGTCGTGGCAACTCAACCAATTCAAGAAGCATACGCGCTCAGATCAAAATGCGCAGATTTACATGTGGCCTGTAGCGCAATCCTTGGATAAGCAGGAAATACAATCAGTAGCGAAGTATTATGCGGCACAGTCCCCCATGCACAGCGCATCTGCGCCGCGTTCCGGTGAGGCTGCGGGAAAACAGATATTCTTGCAGGGTGTTGCCTCGCAAGGTATTCCCGCGTGTATGGCCTGCCACGCCGTGAACGCGACAGGCCGAGGGATATTTCCGCGATTGGCCGGGCAGCGATATGGATATATCGTTCAGCAGCTAACCTATCTGCATGATGGAAACCGGGTGAATCCCATCATGCAGCCCGTGGCAAAAAAGCTGACAAACCGGCAAATGCAGGATGTGGCGGCTTATCTGTCCGGTCTGGATCGAGATCAATGATATGAGGTGGAGGCGCAGATTCTGGCATGCCCGGAATGGGCCATGTCAGGTCTGCCGCCATCTTATACCAGATGCTCCCCGGCCAGCTTGCAGGGATGGCCCGGATCGCCTGTTTCCACTTGCAAGGTAGGATGAACGATCTGAAAATGCGCGCGCAATTCCTCACCGATTTCATGGAGCAGCGCATCTCCGGGATAACCGTCGGGCATGACCAGATGCGCAGTCAGCGCAGTTTCGGTGGTGCTCATGGCCCAGATATGCAGGTCATGCACGGCCGTGACGTTGGGTATCCCAAGCAAATAAACCCGTACTGCGTCGGTGTCGATACCCGGGGGGACGCCGTGCAGCGCCAGATGGGCGGAGTCACGCAATAAACCCCAGGTGGCCATCACAATCAACGCGCTGATAAGCAGACTGGCCGCAGAGTCCAGCCAGAACCAGTGGGTGAACAGCATCACGATCCCCGCAACAACTACGCCAAAAGAGATGGCCGCGTCGCCTGCCATGTGCAAAAACGCCGCACGGATATTCAAGTCGCCTTTTCGTCCCGACATGAAGAGCAGGGCCGTTCCCGTGTTGATCACTACCCCGAAGGCCGCCACACCGATTACGATGACACTTGCTACAGAGGCCGGGTGCAGCAGCCGCTCAATGGCTTCCCAGGCGATGCCGCCGGTGACCACCAGCAGAAAGACGGCGTTCGCGAGCGCCGCGAGAATGGACGAGCTGCGTAGTCCATAGGTAAATCGCCCCGAAGGGGGGCGGTTGGCAAGGGCGCTCGCTCCCCAGGCCATGAGCAGCCCCAGAACGTCACTGAGGTTATGGCCGGCGTCTGCCAGCAGCGCGAGGGAATGCCCAAGCACCCCGAACACCGCCTCGGTCAGTACGAAGCTCAGATTGAGTCCAATGCCGATTGCAAAAGCACGGCCATTCACGGGGGCATGACCATGCGCTCCATGGCTGTGTCCGTGATCATGAGCGGGCGCATGGGTATGCGGGGATTCTGTATGATCGGTGTGGTCGTGTGCCATGTGGCACTCCTCGGCATTTTGGTTGAATATGGCTCATTAAAAACCCTGGCGCCACTCCATGGTCAAGGGGGTATCATTGTAGCTGTTTCCCTTGTGGGGGGCTTTATGCAAATTGGCGTTTTGGGGCAGACATCGGGGGTAAGTCCGGACACCATCCGTTACTATGAGCGGATGGGCCTTCTGGGTCCCCCCGGCCGACGGGCAAACGGCTATCGCGTTTATGGTCCGGCGCATCTGGAGCGGCTCGCCTTTGTGCGCCACTGCCGGGATCTGGACATGCCTCTGGCCGATATTCAGCGCCTTTTGCATCTGCTGGATCATCCTGCGGATGACTGTCGGGATGTTGACGGACTGATTGATACCCATCTTACCCAGGTGCAGGAAAGGCTGCAGTCACTTCAAATGCTGGCGCATCAGCTTGAACAGTTGCGCGGGCGCTGCCATGGACAGCATACGACATCGGAATGCGGTATTCTTCACGAATTGGTGGCTGCGGCGCAGGGCGAGAACTGCGTATGCCACGGGGCATCGCCGCGAATGGAGGGAGGCGTATGAAAAAATCACGTTTCGCGGTCATGGCCGGCTTGCTTCTCGGGGCGGGTGCTGGTTGCGCAGTATACCCCACCGGCTATGATTATTATGCTTATGGCAGCCAGGGGTATTACAGCGGTTACCCTGCGGTTGGCTACTGGTATCCACCCGGTGCCTACGCCCAGTATTACACCCCGCAATTATATTTTCAGACCCAACTGTGGAACTACTATCCGCGGTCCTATTATTACCGTTATTTTGCGGCGCCGCCGCCGCCCCTGCGCCGCGGGATACCGCTGCCGCCCAGACCGCCCGTGGGTGTACCTTTGCCGCCGCCACCGCGCGCACCCATGGGTGCGCCGGGGCGATTCGTTTCACCTCCGCAGGTTTTTCCGGGCTACAGGGCGCAGGCTCCGGAAGGGCAGCGGCCACGCTTCGCGCCGCCTCCGCAGCGCCCCGGGCAGCATCCAGATCGGTGGCCTCCAAACAAGTCGCGGCAGCCACAGGGCGGTCCCTGATTGCCTCGCGGGCGCCCCAGCGCTTTGGTCGGGATATGGCCGTCACCATTTATCACTCGTAATGGGTAATCTGTTCTGTTAGAGTGCGCTTGCCGTCATGCCTCAGTCTGCATGACGCGCGTCGCACTGGTCCCCACCTTTATGAAGCGTCTGCCATAGACTGGCGCCCTTGTGGCGAGGCCGGTGTTTTCGGAGCAAAACTTATGTCGTCTTTTGAATCTCTGGGCCTTTCTGAGCCTATCTGGCGTGCGGCTGCTGAACGTGGCTACACCAGTCCCACCCCTATTCAGGAACAGGCGATCCCGGTAGTCATGTCCGGTGTCGATTTGCTGGCGGGTGCGCAGACGGGTACCGGCAAGACTGCCGCGTTTGCCATGCCCATCCTGCACAAACTGGCGGCTACTGCAGATAGCGCTTCACGCGCTCCTTCCAGTGTGCGTGCGCTGATTCTGGTCCCTACCCGCGAACTGGCGGCGCAGGTAGAGGCGAGCGTGCAGTTGTACGGGCGCTATCTTCCCCTGCGCTCGCTGGTGCTCATCGGTGGGGTCAAGATCAATCCCCAGATGCAGAAACTGCGCCGCAGCGTAGATATCCTGGTAGCCACCCCCGGTCGCCTGCTGGATCATATCCAGCAACGCAGTGTCGACCTCTCTCACGTCGAAATTCTGGTGCTCGACGAAGCCGATCGCATGCTCGACATGGGCTTTATCCGTGACATCCGGCGCATCCTCGCGGTATTGCCGAAAAAGCGCCAGAACCTGCTGTTCTCGGCGACGTTTTCGCCGGAAATCCGTGGTCTGGCCGACGGCCTGCTGAACAACCCGACCAGCGTTGAAGTCGCGGCGCGCAATGCCACTGCCGATAATGTGGCCCAACGGGTTTTTGCCGTCGATCAGGACCGCAAACGCGAGCTTCTTTCCCATCTGATCGAAGAACACCAATGGGGGCAGGTGCTGGTTTTCACTCGCACCAAGCATGGTGCCGACCGCCTTGCCAGGCACTTATCGCAGGATGGCATGCAGGCTATGGCGATCCACGGCGATAAGAGTCAGGGCGCCCGTACCCGCGCCCTGGCGGAGTTCAAAGAAGGCAAAGTGCAGGTCCTGGTGGCGACGGATATTGCCGCCCGCGGTATCGACATCAGCGAGCTGCCCCACGTGGTGAACTTTGAACTTCCCCATGTGCCCGAAGATTATGTCCATCGTATCGGACGGACCGGTCGCGCCGGCAACAACGGCCAGGCCGTATCGCTGGTGAGCAGCGAGGAACGCAAGCAGTTACAGGACGTGGAAAAGCTTCTGCGTCGCTCCTTCGACCGGGAGATCGTCGTCGGTTTCGAGCCGCGACACTCTTTCTCCGGTCATGCACCGTCAGCGGCGCCGCGTCGTCCGGCTCAGGCCACTACTGGGCGGGGTCGGCCTGGTTCAGGAGCGGTGCCTTCGGGTCGTGCCCGCCGCGCCTGAGAACATGATCCTTCCCATCCTGTACTGACAGGGTTATTTTGGTGCGCAACGTCTTGGCATTCCGCCAGGGCTTGCGCCACAATAAGCGGACGGCGGGCGTATCCGGGCAAAAGGCAGGTATGGACGAAGACAAGGTATCCTCCCGTGTCCTGGTAGTGGAGGATGAGGAAGGCATTCAGGAACTCCTGCGCGTTACCCTGCAGCGTAATGGCTTTGACGTGCGCTGTGAGGGCAGCGTCGAATCGGCGGAAGCGGTACTCCAGACCTGGGGGCCGCAGTTGCTGGTGCTTGACTGGATGCTTCCCGGCGAAAATGGCCTGGCATGGTGCCGTATGCTGCGCCGTCGTGGAGAGACCCGGAAGCTGCCCATCATTCTCCTTACCGCGCGCGGTGATGAGGGTGACAGGGTGCATGGTCTGGAATCAGGTGCGGACGATTATCTGGCCAAACCCTTTTCTCCGCGGGAACTGGTGGCGCGGGTCAATGCCTTGCTGCGGCGCAGTTACGGCGGTACGGCGGCGGGCCGGGTACGGCTTGGCGATCTGCATGTGGATCTGCGCGCGCATCGGGTCTACGCCGGTGAGGTACAGGTTCATCTCGGGCCTACCGAGTTTCGTCTTTTGCGTCTTTTTGTGACCAACCCGGAACGGGTCTTTTCGCGGGATATGCTGCTCGATCAGATCTGGGGGCGGCAGAGTTTTATCGAAGAGCGCACGGTCGACGTCCACATTCGCCGCTTGCGTCGGGGGCTGGAGCACCACGGTTACGCCCAGATCATCGAAACGGTCAGGGGCGAAGGCTATCGCTGTAGTGCCTTGGGTTTCCAGCGGGAAGTGGTGGACGAGCGATGACTGGTGTGGCGGCTTTTGCGCGTTCAGCAGGCCGCAGCACACACCGGCATATCTTTCCGGCGTGAAGTACCTCCGTGTCTGGTTTTACCCCGTAGCGCTCTGGGCGCTGATTCCGATTTTTCTGGCCGCCGATGATCTGCACGCCTGGTCCTACCTCCCATTGGTGATCATCGCTTTCTTGCTGGCGCTCTGGGTCGGATGGCATCGCCAGCAATCCCAGAGTTTCAGCGCTTGGTTCCGTAACCCTAATACCTTATTGCCACCGCTGGCGGGAGGGATGTGGGAGGAGACATTCGCCGAGGGTTACCACTGGCGGCGTGATCAGGAGGCGCAGCACCGCCAGCTCAGTGCCCAGATCGTACAGTTGCGTGACGCCTTGCAGGCAATGCCCGATGTTGTGGTATTGATGGACGAGCGTGGCCAATTGCTTTGGGTGAATCCTTCGGGTATCCGCTTGCTGCAACTGCAATGGCCCGATGATGCGGGCAAGCCGCTGGCCTTCTGGCTGCGAACCCCGCATCTGCGCGCCTTTCTCGCCGGCGAAGGGCCGCCCAGCCTGCAGCTCCCGGCCCCGGCAGATGCACAACAGATTTTGGAGGGCATGCGCTACCCCCTCGCCGATGCGGGTGCTTTGGTCATCTTCCGGGACGTGACCCGGATCCGTCAGCTTGAACAGGTCCGTCAGGATTTCGTGGCCAATGTCTCCCATGAGTTGCGCAGCCCGCTGACGGTGGTGCGCGGTTTCCTGGAAAACATGCTGGACAGCCCCATCGCCGCCGACGATGAGGTGAGTAGTCAACTCCGTCTCATGGAACAGCAGACGCTGCGCATGCAGTCTTTGGTCGAAGACTTGCTGTCTCTGGCACGTATGGAGGCCGCCGAGGCGAATCCGGAACACTGTGAAACGCTCATGCTCGCGGATATGATACACAACACGCTGGACACCCTGGCGCCCGCCATAGCGCAAAAACGTTTGCAGATCGACACGGCGCTGGATGGCGACTTGGGCATTTTCGCAGAAACCATCGATCTGACCAGTATCATCCGAAATTTGTTGGAAAACGCCATCAAATATACCCCGGCGGACCGCACCGTCAGCGTGCGTTGGGAGCGTCGCTCCGGCGAGCTGCGTTTGGTGGTGCGGGATACCGGCGATGGTATCGCTGCCGAGCACTTGCAGCGGATCACCGAGCGCTTTTATCGGGTGGACAAAGGTCGCTCCCGACGCATGGGGGGCACGGGGTTGGGACTGGCCATTGTCCGTCACGCTGTCGAGCGTTATCAGGGGCATCTGGAAGTGGCTAGTGAAGTGGGTAAGGGAACCACTTTTACTGCGCATTTTCCGCTCCATCTCGCCCGCAGTTTTCCCTCCGACTCCGCAGTGTCATAAAATGGTAATAGAACCTTGCTATAGTCTCTGTGCAGCTTTTAACTAAACCTGTATAGGGGGCGTGATATCTTGAAGACCAAGGGTGTGGCTTTTATGTTGGGCGTGATGAGCCTGGGGGTAGCGGGGCTGGAGCAGGCGGCACGGCTATTTATCCCGTCCTATCCAAATGGGCAGAAAGCTACAAACAGAAAACGGGCACCATGGTGAATTATCAGGCCGTCGGTTCTGGTGGCGGGATCGCCCAAATCAAGGCCAAAACCGTCGCTTTCGCCAACAGCGACATGCCCCTCAAGCCTGAATATCTCGGTAAAGACCATCTCGTCCAGTTTCCGGTAGTGATTATTGGCATCACTTCCGTCGTGAATGTCCCCGGTATAAAGCCCGGTGAACTGACCTTGCTGACCAGGTATTTACCTGGGCAAGATCAAGAAATGGAACGACCAACTTTACCAATTGTCTGGCCAAGGTCAGCCCGGAATGGAAGCAACGGGTGGGTGATAATACGGCTGTTTCCTGGCCCGTCAGCGTGGGTGGCAAGGGTAATGCGGGCGCCGCTGCATATGTACAGCGGATTCCCTGTGCCATCGGCTACGTGGAATATGCCTATGCCAAGGAAAATCACATGGCTTACGGCAAAATGATCAATGCTGCGGGCAAAGTGGTGGCCCCTGATCTGGCTACTTTCCAGACCGCCGCGGCGAATGCGGACTTTACCAAGGTAGAGGATTTTTACATGATTCTCACCAACCAGCCGGGCGCCCAGAGTTGGCCCATTTCCGCTGCGACTTACATCCTTATGCGCCGGGGCGCCGATAAGACGGCTAATGCCGGAGTCCTGAAGTTTGCGCGCTGGTTCCTGACCGCCCCGCAGGCGCAAGCGGAAGCCAGGAGCCTGGATTATGTGCCATCACCAAAAACTACGGTGACGCAGATCGAGGCGTACTGGAAAAGGAATCTGGGCCAGTGAGCTAAGATATGGACGATACCCGCGACGCAGAGTTGGGAATGCGGATGGTGGCGTTGCCGTCCCCCGCTGTGCCATCTTGCATCAGCCCCGCGCGATCACGACGTCTGCATGCCATGGATCGGAGCTTCCGCTGGCTGACGGGTGGGCTAGCCTTTTTGGTCCTGCTCCTGCTGGTCGGGGTGGCGTTGTCCCTTTTTCTGCGCGGGTGGGGAGCTTTTCATCGTTTTGGTTTCGCTTTTTTCTGGAGTGATACCTGGGATCCGGTTACGGAGAACTTCGACGCTCTGGTACCAAGTTACGGAACTTTGGTCAGCTCCCTGGTCGCCCTGCTGATCGCCGTGCCCATCAGTTTCGGCATCGCGTTATTTATCAGTGAACTTGCACCCGAATGGTTGCGCCAACCGGTCGGCAGCGCCATTGAACTGCTGGCGGGTATCCCCAGTATCATCTTCGGCATGTGGGGTCTTTTCGTCATCACTGGCTATTTTGCTTTTGCCGGTCGTCCTGCGCACTACGGAGGAGATGCTGGGCATGGTTCCTGGTACCGTGCGTGAGGCGGCCCTAGCCCTGGGGGCACCCCACTGGAAGATGATCGTTCGGGTGAGTTATCGGGCCGCACGTTCTGGTATACTCACCGGGGTTCTGCTGGCGGTGGCGAGGATCAGTGGCGAAACCGCACCACTGCTGTTCACGGCGCTCAGCAATCAGTTTTTCAGCACGAATCTGGACAAGCCGATCGCCAATGTGCCCGTAGTCATTTTTCAATTTGCCATGAGTCCTTATCCGGAGTGGCAGCGTCTGGCTTGGGCGGGCGCGTTGATAGCTGCCATGGCTGTGCTAGTCTTGAGCCTTGTTTCCCGTTTCCTTATCAAAGACAGGAGCCCGCGTTAATGTCGGAACCCCAGAAAACCAAAATATCTGTCCGCCACCTGGACTTTTTTTACGGGAGCAACAAGGCCCTCATAGATATCAATCTGGAAATACCCGAGAATCAGGTGACCGCGTTCATCGGGCCGTCGGGTTGCGGCAAGTCGACGCTTCTGCGGGTATTCAATCGCATGTATTCCCTGTACCCCGGGCAACGCGCGACCGGCGAGGTCCTGCTGGATGGCGAGAATGTTCTCGCTCCCGGAATGGATGTGAACATGCTGCGCGCTAAAATCGGCATGGTATTTCAAAAGCCAACGCCTTTCCCCATGTCCATCTACGACAATATCGCCTTTGGCATCAAGCTCTATGAAAAATTACGCAAGGTGGAGATGGACGAGCGGGTGGAGCAGGCGTTGCGCCATGCCGCCCTCTGGGAAGAGGTGAAGGACAAACTCAAGACGAGCGGGCTGGGGTTGTCCGGCGGGCAGCAGCAACGCCTGTGTATCGCGCGCGCGGTGGCGGTGAAACCGGAGGTGATCCTGCTCGATGAACCGACCTCCGCACTGGACCCCATCGCCACCCTCAAGATTGAAGAGCTGGTGAGCGAACTGCGGAATCAGTTTACAATCCTGATCGTCACCCACAACATGCAACAGGCGGCACGAGTATCTGATTATACGGCGTTTATGTATATGGGCGAGATGGTGGAATTTGATTCCACCCATCAGTTATTCACCAATCCCGGCAAGAAACAGACTGAAGACTACATCACGGGTCGCTACGGTTAAGGAGCGCAGCTATGGACAAAGAACCACATATTTCCCAGCGTTTTGATGAAGAACTCCATGAGGTCCACGCCCTGGTGCTCGCCATGGGCGGTGTGGTGGAGGAGCAGATCACGAATGCTATCAAGGCACTGCAGGAGTCAGATGCCGAACTGGCCCGTGAAGTGATCGGGCGTGACCACGAGGTGAATGGTTACGAGGTGCGTATTGAAGAGGAGTGCATCAACATTCTGGCTACGCGTCAGCCTGCCGCCAGCGATCTGCGTCTGGTGATGACCCTGATCAAGACTATCGCGGATCTGGAGCGCATGGGCGACAAGGCCAGCAAAATTGCCGATATGGCCTTGGCTATGGGACATGGCGCGCGTAACGACAATCCGGCCTTTCTCAGAGACGTGGGCGTCATGGCCGACTATGCCCTGAATATGTTGCGCCGCGCCATGGATGCCCTGGCCCGTGCGGATGCGGAGGAAGCCATTGCCGTCGCCAAAGGCGATGAGGTGCTCAATCAGGAATATCGCTCTGCCCTGCGCCGTCTGATTACCTACATGATGGAAGATCCGCGCACCATCACCCCGGCCATTGATGCGCTTTTTATCGCCAAAGCCATCGAGCGTATTGGAGATCATGCCCGGAACATCTGCGAATACGTTATTTATCTTGCCAAAGGGAAAAGTGTCCGGCATCTTCCGTTGGACGAGATAGAACAAAGCATCCAGGGGAAATAGCCGTGGCAGAATCCGCAGCCACAGCAGGGCTCGAAAATTTTCTGGCGGCGGTGGACCTGGGTTCCAACTCTTTTCATATGGTGGTAGCAGAAGAAATCGGCTCTGATATCCGTCTGCATGATCGTTTGCGCGAAGGCGTTCGGCTGGCGGAGGGCTTACGCGACGACGGCAGTCTCGATCCGGAAGTCGAAAAACGCGCGCTGGATTGTCTGGCACGTTTCGGGCAGCGTCTACGAGGCATTCGTCCGGAGCGGGTGCGGGTAATCGGTACCAATACCCTGCGTCAGGCGAGCGCTACGGAAGGCTTTGTCCGTTCCATTGAAAACACCCTCGGCTATCCGCTGGAAATCGTGGCTGGCCGTGAAGAAGCCCGTCTGGTCTATCTGGGCGTTGCGCACAGTCTTGCGGTGGACGCCCGTGAACGACGTTTGGTCGTGGATATCGGAGGGGGCAGCACCGAGTTGATCGCGGGCCAAGGGTTTACCCCTGACCTGCGGGAGAGTCTGCATTTCGGCTGTGTGGCCTCTACTCGTGCCTATTTCCCCGATGAGCAGATTACGGCGCCTGCCTGTGAGCGTCTCGAAAAGCGGGTACGCATGGCGGTGGAACCCATGCTGGAGGATTTTGCCAGTCACGGCTGGGATCAGGCGGTGGGTTCATCTGGCACGATCAAGTCGATTGGCCGTATCCTTGCCGAGGGCGGTCAGGGTCCGCGCATCACCCGCGCAGGCATGCACTGGCTGCGTGAACAGATGATGCGTCTTGGTTCGGTGCGTGCGCTGACCCGGCTGAAAGGCCTGAAGTCCGATCGTGCTGCAGTCTTCCCAGGCGGCTTCATCATCCTTTTTGCGCTCTTCGAGTCATTGGGCTTGCAGGAAATGCGTTTTTCCGAGGGAGCGTTGCGCGAGGGGGCCATTTACGATCTGCTTGGCCGCATCCATCAGGAAGATACCCGAGAGATGAGCATCTGCAGCCTGCAGGAACGTTTTCACAGCCAGGTATTGCGTAATCAGAGCGTGGCGCGGTGGGCGGAACGCTTTTTTACCTCTGCGACCGGGACCTGGCCGCTCCACGGAGGGCATCAGCAATGGCTGCACTGGGCGGCCTTGACCCACGATATCGGTCTGGACATCGCCCATTCAGGATTTCACAAGCATGGTGAATATGTCTGGCGGAACGCGGATATCGCGGGTTTTTCGCGCCGTGAGCAGGGTGTCGTTGCGGCGTTGCTCCGTGCCCAGCGTAAACGCTTGCCGGGTCTTGCGCAGTTGCGTTCTTTGGGAGTCGCTGCAGAGGATGTGGTGCCTCTTCAGCAGTTGGCGGTCCTGCTCCGCTTGGCCATCCTTTTTCATCGAGGCGCGCTCCCGCTGGTGGCTCCACCGGATTTGACGGTGACCGGCCGGCATGTCGTCCTGCAACTGCCAGCGCGCTGGCTGACGGATATGCCGCTACTGGCCGCTGATCTCGAGCAGGAGCAGGAATGGATTACGCCGGATTTTCACCTGCAGTGGTAACCGCTGGCGGCAGGCCTGACCCGGCGGCAATTGGCGAGTTTTTCGCAGGAGGCTATGGCCAGCACTTTGCCGGTACCGGCCTACGATGCCGCTGGAGTCAATGAACATTCTTGCGGAATAGCGAAGCAGTCTCGATGGCGTTGCTTTATCGGCCCCGGAACCAATTTGCGTCTGTCGGCACCTTTGTTATTGTTGCCCATGCCGGAGACGCTCCCGGCCGATCGGGGAGGATGCAACCATTGATGTGATCAACGAGATGCTGAGCTGGCTGCGTCTTCAACCTATTACCCTGGAGATGATCGTCACCTTTCTGCGCCAGTACGGTTACTGGATTCTCTTCATTGGCACGCTGCTCGAGGGAGAGGCCGTCGTGATTGTTGCCGGTGCCCTGGCCCATGCCGGAGTACTGGATCTCCCCCTGGTGATATTCGTCTCCTGGTTGGGCAGTACTCTCAATGATCAGGTGCTTTATCAGCTTGGTTACCGTTATGGCGAACGCCTGCTGAATATGTTGCCGCGCTTTCTGCGCCGCCACGTGGGCCAGGCCGAGGGTTTGATCCGCCGTTTTGGTGACTGGGTGACGCTGTTCTTCCGTTTTATCTATGGCACCCGCACCATTACCCCCATCCTGCTAGGGGTGCATCGCTATCCAGCGCAGCGTTATCTGTGGATGAACCCGGCTGCCGCAGCGGTGTGGGCGGCGGCCATCGCCGGGATCGGGTATGTCCTTGGCGCCTCGCTGCGGAGTCTGCTGAAAAGCGTTCAACATGTGCAGATTGTGCTCCTGCTGTTGTTGATCGCTGTAGCGTTGGCGTATTGGTGGTGGCATCGGCGCCATGGTGAATGAAGCTCCGCGTTCGCACCAGCAGGGCAGGGCAGACGCCCGATTCGCATGCCTCGGATGATTTGCCAGAACCCCCGGTTTTGTGCTAAAAAGCGCTGGGCTTAGGCCTAATACTCACACGTGCCAATACAGGGCAGCCGGGTGTCCGCAAGGATGGCTGCATGGGGCGCGTGGCGGATCATAACCCTGAATACTGGAGAAAACCCTATGAGCAGCAATGTTACCATGCGCGCCCTGTTGGAAGCCGGCGTCCACTTTGGTCACCAATCCCGTTACTGGCACCCGAAAATGGCACCGTACCTTTTCGGTGAGCGTAATCGCATTCACATCATCAATCTCGAACACACCTTGCCCATGCTGCGCACGGCGCTCAGCTTTGTCGAACAGATTTCCCGCAAGCACGGCCGCATCCTTTTTGTCGGTACCAAACGCCAGGCGCGCGAGGCCGTCGAGCAGGAAGCCCGCCGCAGCGGCGCCTTCTTTGTGACTCAGCGCTGGTTGGGCGGTACCCTGACCAATTTCAAGACCATCCGCCAGTCCATTCGCCGTCTCGATGAACTGGATCAGATGACGGCCGATGGCACCATGGAAAAGCTCACCAAAAAAGAAGGGCTCACCCTGACCCGCGAGCGCGACAAACTGGAGCGCAGCCTCGGTGGCATCAAGGATATGAACGGTCTGCCGGATGCCATCTTCGTCATCGATGTTGGCCATGAAAATATCGCAGTTCTGGAAGCTCGAAAGCTGGGTATCCCGGTGATCGGTGTGGTGGATAGCAACTGTGATCCGTTGCTCATCGACTTCCCCATCCCCGGTAATGATGATGCCACCCGCGCCATTCGCCTGTACGCCTCGCTGGTGGCCGATGCCATTCTCGATGGTCGTCAGGGTGGAGAATCTGGGCTGCTCGACGAGTTTGTCGAGGTGGACGAAGAGACCATCGAAATCGACGCAGACTAACCCATTCATCATAACCAAGGAGCATTCATGGCTATCAGTGCACAACAAGTCAAGGAACTGCGTGAGCGCAGCGGCGCCGGCATGATGGAATGTAAAACGGTGCTGACCGAAGCCGAAGGCGATATGGAGGTGGCTATCGACCTTTTGCGCGCGCGCGGTCTGGCCAAGGCCGATAAAAAGGCGAGCCGGGTGGCCGCAGAGGGCGTCATCGTCACAGCCCTCAGCGGAGACCAAAAGCGGGGCGTCGTTCTCGAGGTCAACTGCGAAACAGATTTTGTCGCCAAAAATGAAGATTTCCTGGCGCTGGCGAAGGACTGCGCCGGGCAGGCCCTGGCGCAGGGGCTCAAAGATGCCGAAGCCCTGCTGGCGGATGCCGGAGTGGAAGAGCGGCGTAAAGGTCTGGTCAGCAAACTGGGCGAGAATATCAGTCTGCGTCGCCTGCAGCACCTACAGGTCATGGATGGTGTGATCGGCGCCTATGTTCACGGCAGTCGCATCGGTGTGCTCGTGGCCCTGGAAGGCCAGGCGGCCACCAGTGAACTTGGCCGCGATGTGGCCATGCATGTGGCTGCGGCGCGCCCCGAAGTGATTCATCCCGGTGACGTATCCCCGGAACGTCTGAATCGTGAAAAGGAAATTTTGATCACCCAGGCGGCAGATAGCGGCAAGCCGGCAGACATCATTGAAAAGATGATCTCCGGACGTCTGAACAAACTGCTCAACGAAATCGCCCTTACCGGACAGCCTTTTGTCAAAGATCCTGACCGCAGTGTCGGCCAGTTGATACAGGGCTTTCCTGGCGTCGAAGTGCTGGAGTTCGTCCGTTTTGAAGTGGGGGAGGGGATAGAAAAGGCCCCCACCGCGGATTTCGCGACCGAGGTCATGGCGCAAGTCCGGGGGTCCTGAGTGGCGGCGCCCTTGTATTCCCGTATTCTCCTCAAGCTTAGCGGCGAGGCGCTCATGGGCGATGGTCAGTACGGTGTGGACCGTGAGGTCGTACAGCGTATAGCCAGGGAAATCAAGGATGTCTCGGACACCGGAGTACAGATCGCGATTGTGATCGGTGGCGGTAATATTTTCCGGGGTATGGCCAAGGCGGCCGAAGGTATGGACCGCGCCACCGCCGACTACATGGGTATGCTGGCGACGGTCATGAATGCTCTCGCCGTGCAGGATGCCCTGGAGCATCTCGGTCTGCCGACCCGGGTGCTGTCGGCGCTGCACATCGAACAGGTCGCGGAGCCTTATATCCGGCGGCGTGCTATCCGCCATCTGGAAAAGGGACGGGTGGTCATCTTCGGCGCTGGTACCGGGAATCCATTTTTTACCACCGATACGGCGGCCAGCCTGCGCGCGGTGGAAATCAATGCCGAACTAGTGCTCAAGGGGACCAAGGTAGACGGTGTTTACACAGACGACCCCGTCAGCCACCCCGAGGCCATGCGCTACCGGGAACTGTCCTATAGCCAGGTGTTGGAGCAAAACTTACAGGTTATGGATGCGACGGCCATCACCCTCTGCCGCGATAATGACATGCCGATCATCGTTTTTTCCATCAACAAATCTGGCGCATTGATGCGGGTGATGCTGGGTGAAGAGGAAGGCACTTCCGTGCGCAGAGAGATTGCATGACTATTCAAGGAATCAAGAAGGATTCAGAAGCCCGGATGAAGAAGAGCATTGAGTCGCTGAAGGGTGAGCTTACCCGGCTGCGTACTGGCCGGGCCAGTGCCGGTCTGCTGGATCACGTACAACTGGACTACTACGGCGCGCCGACACCGCTGGCGCAGGTCGCTTCGGTTTCAGTGGCGGATGCCCGTTCATTGCTGGTGACACCGTGGGAAAAGAACCTGATTCCCAAAATTGACAAGGCCATTCGTGACGCCGGTCTGGGACTCAATCCGGTGGCGGGTTCGGATAATGTTCGCGTGCCCTTGCCGGCGCTTTCAGAGGAACGTCGTAAGGAAATGGTAAAGGTGGTCCGGCAGGAAGGGGAGGGCGCACGCGTGGCAATTCGGAACATCCGTCGCGACAGCATTTCTCAGGTCAAGGAACTCCATAAGCAGAAAACCATCTCCGAAGATGAAGAGCGACGGGCTGAGGAGGAGTTTCAGAAGCTGACTGACCGGTATATTGACGAGGTGGATGCCGTGGTGGAGGCCAAGGAAGCTGACCTCATGGAGGTCTGAGCCATGCCTTCCGCCGACCTGACTCCGCCTGTCATGCCGCGCCACATTGCCGTCATCATGGATGGCAATGGCCGGTGGGCGTACCGTCGGCACTTGCCAAGGGTGGCCGGCCATCGCCGCGGTGCCGAGGTGGTCCGGGAGATGGTGCAGTCCTGCGTGGATCTCGGTATACCCTACCTGACGCTTTTCGCTTTCAGCACCGAGAACTGGCGACGTCCAGCCATTGAAGTTCGTTTGCTGATGAATCTGTTCCGTCTTTTGCTGCGGCGGGAAGCACGCAAGTTGCATGAGAATGGCGTTCGTCTGCGTATCATCGGTGATCGCGGCGCACTGGATCCGGAGATATGCCAGCTCATCGATGAGGCGGAGACGCTCACCCGCAACAATCAGCGACTCCAGCTCAATCTGGCAGTGAATTATGGCGGACGTTGGGACATTGCACAGGCAGCACGAGCAGCGATGGCGGCGGTACAGGCGGGGGACCTCGCCCTTGAGGATTTCTCCGCCGCACATATTGCCCGGCATCTCTGTCTGGCAGACATCCCTGAGCCCGATTTGCTGATCCGTACCGGTGGCGAGGAGCGTATCAGTAACTTCCTGATTTGGCAGTTGGCTTATACCGAGTTTTACTTCAGCGATACGCTGTGGCCGGATTTCAACCGCGCAGCTCTGGAGCATGCGCTGCATTCTTTCGCGCATCGGCAACGGCGCTTCGGACGTACGGGCGACCAAGTGCTGGAGGGCGATTGCTCCGTCAGCGACTGATCACCGCATTCCTGTTATTCCTGCTGACCCTTGTGCTGATTTTTCGGGCACCGTTCTGGATTTTCGCCGTTTTCCTCATGCTGGTGGCATTTCTGGGAGGGCGGGAATGGGGTCGCCTCAGCCTGATAGCATGGCCGGACGGGTTGGGCCTGGTACTCGCAGCGCTGATTCCTTCGGTATTCATGCTCCCGCAGCATCTTCCCTGGGCGTCCCTGGCTCTGGGCAGTGTGATCTGGTGGATGCTTCTCGCCACAGGGCTGGTGCTGATGCCCCCCTCCCCGTTACGCGATGCGCCGGCCTGGCAGCGCCCGTTGAGCGCCATTACGGCTTTCCCTGTACTATTACCTGCCCTGCTCGTCAGCGTGTCTTTGCAGCGATACGCCCCGCAGTTTTTATTGTGGGCAATTCTGGTGATCAGTGCCGGCGACGTAGGTGCGATGGCTTCCGGTAAAATCTGGGGACGGCACCGGTTGGTACCGCGCATCAGCCCCGGCAAAACCTGGGAGGGACTGATGGGTGGCTTGCTTGCCAGCGCCATTATGGGCACACTGGGCGCATGGATATGGGTAGGTGCGGCCACGCCGATACTCCTTTCCGGCGCATTCCTGGGGCTGATTACGGGTGCTTTCGCGGTCTTGGGAGATCTTTCCGAGAGTTTTTTGAAACGCCGCGCCGATTGCAAGGATAGTGGCCAGTTGTTGCCGGGGCATGGCGGCCTGCTGGATCGCTTGGACAGCATGAGCGCAGGCATTCCGGTGTTTGTCGCCGGGCTTTATTATCTGGATTGGTGGAAATGACACGAGGCATCTGCATACTTGGGGCTACGGGCTCCATCGGCAAAAGCACCCTGGATGTGGTGTCGCGCCACCCCGACCAATTCCGGATCGTCGCGCTTACCGGCAATCACCGTGTGGCAGAGATGCAGTTGCTTTGTCAGCAACATCATCCCGAGTTGGTGGTTATGGCTGCCCCGGAAGCGGCGCAGCAGTTGCGGGTGGTGCTACGCGATGCTGGCCTCAAGAATATCCAGGTGGAGAGTGGCCCGGAGGCACTTGCCGAAGCGGCGCGGATGTCCGGCGTCGATGAGGTGATGGCAGCCATTGTGGGCGCCGCTGGTCTGTTACCGACCCTGGCCGCCGTAGAAGCCGGGAAAAAGGTCTATCTGGCCAACAAGGAATGTCTGGTGATGGCGGGCAACCTCTTCATGGAGCGCGTGCGACAGCATCAGGTGACGCTGCTGCCCATCGATAGTGAACACAATGCTGTATTCCAATGCTTTGCAGATGGCAAAGGCGTGCGCCGTATTCTGCTGACGGCTTCCGGAGGACCGTTCCGGACCTGGCCGGTGGAGCATCTGGCGGTGGTAACGCCCGATCAGGCCTGTGCCCATCCCAACTGGGTCATGGGCCGAAAAATCTCCGTAGACTCTGCAACCATGATGAATAAGGGGCTGGAGGTCATCGAGGCGCATTGGCTCTTTGACCTCCCCGCCTCCCGGATCGACGTGCTGATTCATCCCCAGAGTATTATTCATTCCATGGTGGAATATGTGGATGGCTCCGTGCTGGCGCAACTGGGCAACCCCGATATGCGCACCCCCATTGCCCATGCTCTGGCTTTTCCAGAGCGCATGGAAAGTGGGGTTTCGTCTCTGGATCTGGCGCATGGGCCGGATCTTCAGTTCGAGGAACCCGACTTACAGCGGTTCCCTTGCCTGGCCCTCGCTTTTGATGCCCTGCAGGCGGGGGGAGCAGCAGCGACGGTGCTGAATGCGGCAAATGAGATTGCCGTACAGGCCTTCCTGGAAGGGTACCTGCCATTTCTGCGAATTGCGGCCGTCGTTGAAGACACCCTTGGTGAATTACAGCCTGCCGCCCCGGACCATCTGGACGGTGTGCTGGCTATCGACCAATTGGCACGGGAAGCGGCTCTCCGGCACCTGGCCCGGCATGGATCGGGTATGCAGTGATTCTTCTGACCGCGCATGCAGATTCTTGAGACCATAGGGGCCTTTATTCTGGCTATCGGCATTCTTGTGCTGATTCACGAGTCGGGCCACTTCATCGTCGCCAAAACAATGGGCGTCAAGGTGCTCAGGTTCAGCATCGGTTTTGGACCGGCGTTGATTAGCCGTCGCTGGGGACGGGATCAGACGGAGTATGTGATTGCCGCGCTCCCCCTCGGTGGCTACGTCAAAATGCTTGGCGAGCAGGGGGGTGAATCGGCTTCGGCGGAGGACAGCAAACGGGCCTTTGTCAACCTTGCTCCCGGCAAACGTTTTCTGATTGCGCTGGCGGGACCGTTGGCCAATCTGCTTTTTGCTGTGGTTGCTTATGCGGGTGTGGCGTGGCTCGGCATTCCGGGTTTGGCGCCCATCGTCGGTCTGGTACAGGATCATTCTCCGGCGGCCCACGCGCAGTTGCAGCCCGGCGAACGCATCGCGATGCTCGACGGACAGGCTGTACATACCTGGGAGGATGTGCGTCTGGGACTGCTGTCTGCGGCCGTTGCGCGTACCCCGGTGACCCTGCAGACGATAGGTAACAACGGCGCCCGGCTAAACCATGTGCTGCGGTTGCAGACTCTTGCCGCAGATAGCGTCGGACCGGATTTTGTCAGTAAAGTCATTGGCATGGAGCCATACCTGCCGGCTGTCATCGGTGCCGTGCAGTCCCATAGTCCGGCGCAGCAGGCCGGGTTGGCGGTGGGAGATCGCATCCTTGCGGTTGATGCGCATGAGATTTCCAGTTGGGAGGAGCTGGCCCGGCAGGTCGAGTCGCACCCTGGCAAGGCCATCCAGTTGCGTTATCTGACCGCGCAGGGGCTCGCGAAAACGGTGCATCTCACTCCGCAGATGTTTCTCGACAAGTCCGGAAAGCCCATTGGCCGTATTGGTATCCTCATGGCGCCGTTGCCCGGAAACCTGATCGTTCTGCGGCAACGCGGTCCACTGGAGGGGTTCATCTACGGGGTGCGAACGACCTGGCAAATGTCGCTGATGACGATCGTGATGATCGTGCGAATGGTGCAGGGTTTTGTTTCTCCGGACAATATCAGCGGTCCAATCACCATCGCGGAGTATGCCGGGCAGTCGGCGCATGCCGGTCTCGCGCCGTTTTTATCCTTTCTCGGGTTGGTCAGTATCAGTCTGGGGGTGCTCAATCTTCTCCCTATTCCGATTCTGGATGGCGGGCATCTGATGTTTTACGCCGTGGAGATGGTGCGTGGCAAAGCGCTCCCTGCGGTAGTGGTGCAAAAAGCGCAGCAGATCGGTATAGTGCTGCTTCTGATGCTCATGTCCTTCGCCTTCTACAATGATATTATGAGATTGCTGACACCGTGAAAAAATTCAGCCTCAGCTCCGCCCCTCTCATCCTCCTTTCCGCTGGAGTGGCTTGTGTCACCGCCGCGTGGGCAGCACCGGCCTGGGCATTTACGCCCTTTACGGTCAGGAATATAGAAATTCGTGGTCTGGAGCATATCGCACCGGGCACGGTCTACAACTACCTGCCCATTCACATCGGCGAGCAGGTGGATGATCAGAAGGCACAGCAGGCCATCAAGGATCTCTATTCCACGGGATTCTTCAAGGATGTGACCATCGCCCGTTCTGACAACAATCTGCTGGTCATCTTGCAGGAGCGGCCCATCATCTCCAGCATCAAGATGACGGGCATCAAGGCTTTTTCCAAAAGCGATGTGAACGGCACGCTCAAGGGTGTCGGTCTGGTGGACAGGCACATCTTTAATCATTCTATCCTGGATCAGGTGATTCATGGTCTGCAGGAACAATACGAGGGCATGGGCTATTACAACGCCCGGATTCATGTGCGGGTGGAAAATTTGCCGCGCAATCGGGTAGCCATCCATATCGACGCCAAGGAAGGCGAGCAGGCGACCATCAAGCAAGTGACCATTGTCGGTAATCATGCCTTCAGTGAAAGCCGTCTGCGTGGCCTTTTCAGTATCGGTGCGCCGGATGCCTTTTCCTTCTTCACCAAAAATGATCGTTACTCGCGTGAAAAACTCATGAGGGGTCTAGAGAAACTGCACAATTTTTATCTGGACCGGGGTTATCTCAACTTCGATGTTGAATCTACCCAGGTGCAGGTGACGCCGGATCGGCGCTTTGTGTATATCACCGTTAACGTGCATGAGGGTAATCTCTATCATATCCAGTCGGTGGGCCTGACGGGTAACCTGATCGTGCCGAGGCCGGAACTGGAAAAACTGGTGGAGATCAAACCTGGCGAAGTGTTTTCCCGGGCTAAAATCAACGACACCAATAGTGCTATTGCAGATAAGCTCGGAAACCTGGGCTACGCTTTTGCCAATACCACACCGGTGCCCAAGGTGAATGAAAAAACGCACGAGGTGGCGCTGAACTTCGAGGTGGACCCTGGTCGCAAGGTCTATATCCGCCGTATCGAGATCACCGGCAATGACAAAAGCCGGGATTATGTGGTCAGGCGCCAATTCCGGCAGATGGAGGGCGCGCTTTATGATGGCGCGCTGATCCGGCGTTCCAAGATGCGTCTGCAGCAGACGGGTTTTTACGACAAGATCGAGACAAAAACCGTACCGGTCCCGGGGCATCCTGACCAACTGGACCTGGATGTTCATGTGAGCGAAAGGCCTACAGGCAGTTTCAGTATCGGTGTCGGCTACTCCAATGCCCAGGGTGTCCTATTCAACGGCTCGATCAGCCAGAACAACTTTATGGGTACGGGTAACGCCCTGTCGTTCTCGGCTAACGTAGGCGGTCTGGGGACGGCGTATAACCTGTCTTTCACCGACCCGTATTTTACGCCGGACGGCATCAGTCTGGGCGTTAATCTGTATCGCAACGATACCAACCTTTCTACCCTGATGGTGGCTCCATATCAGGAGATCGATTACGGCGCGACCGTTACCCTGGGTATTCCGGTGATGCAGTATGTCTATGATTACATGTCGTTGGGGTTCAGTAATACGAGCATTAATCTGACTTCTGGAAGCCCGCAAATATATACTGATTATGTAAATAGGTTTGGCAATACAGCCACTGCGGTGACAGTTGGCAATGACATTACCTATGACAGCCGCAACTCACCGATTTTCCCTACCAAAGGGGTTTATGGGACTATATCGCTGAGGGCTGCAGTACCTCCTGCAAAGCTCCGCTGGTATAAGGCGGAGGTAAAAGCGGAGTATTATCACCCAGTTACTTCCTGGCTGACGGGTGGTATCAGCGGGCGGTATGGTTTTATCAACGGTTATGGCGGGCTAAGCGTGCCATTCTTTAATAACTACTATCTGGGTGGTACGACCACCTTGCCGGGTTATCAGACCTACGCATTGGGCCCACAGATAGGCGGTTATCCGGTGGGTGGCACGCGCGAGTTACTTTTTAACGCCAATCTGTATTTCCCGCTGCCGGGTCTGGCGGATAATAATAACTTCCGGATGTCGGTATTTCTCGCAAGTGGTTGGGTCTATGGCGTGAATTCCAACACGAATGGTTCAATATATAGTTATAGCAATAATTACTTCCCGAATTTAAGCGAAATGCGGAGCACAGCGGGCATCGGCTTCATGTGGATCAGCCCGATGGGGCCGCTGCGCCTGTCTTTGGCCGTCCCGCTAGACCAGAAGCCGGGTGACCTGACCCAGCCCTTGCAGTTTACTGTGGGTAACAACTTTTGACGGTGTGGTGTCGGGGTATGAAATGGCGACTGCGTCTCGGGGTCGTTCTCCTGTTGATGCTGACGCCTGTCGCAGCGTGGGCGGATCCGCTGAAGGTCGGCTTTGTGGATCTCGACCGCGCGTTGCGCGAATTGCCCGAGGCACAGGCTGGCGCAGCCAGCCTCAACAAACAGGTAGAGGCGAAGCAAAAGGAGATGGAGGCCAGGCGCCAGCAGATCGACGTATTTCAAAAGACCCTGGAAAAAGATTTTCCACATCTGACGAATGCGCAGCGGCAGGAAAGGGAGGCGCAATTGCAGGGCATGATTCTCCATTTGCAGCAGTTCCAGCGCCAAGCCCAGGATACCCTCAATTATCAGCGTAATCAGATTCTGAAAAGCATTCAGGACCGGTTGGTCAAAGTGGTGAGCAGGATCGGGCGCGCCGGCCATTATACGGTGATCCTCAATGACAAGTCTGTGCTTTATGTCAACGGCGCCATCGATATCACTCCGCAGGTGGTGGCAGCGATGGAGAACAAGCCTGCCCCCGGTAAAATGAACGGTGGTAAATAGGATGGCGCGCGGCGTGTATCTCCTTGGCGATCTTGCGCAAGTGGCAGGCGCTGAATTGCGCGGCGACGCCGGGTATCAGATCAGTGCTGTGGCACCGCTCGATACAGCCGGCAGCGGGGATCTCACTTTTTATCACGACATGCATTTGCGAGGTCTGTTAAAAACGAGCAAAGCAGGCGCCATACTGATTGCTCCCCAGGAAGCGGAGCAGTTTTCCGGAAACCGCCTTTTGACGGACAATCCCTACGCGGCATTTGCGCGGGTTATGCAGCACATCTATCCGCAGGTTGCCCCTCGGCCCGGATTGCATCATACGGCACAACTGGCGCGTGACGCCCAGGTGGACCCAGGCGCGCGCATCGATGCGCATGTGCAGATTGGAGCCGGAGCGGTGATTGCGAAAGGTGTCTGGCTGGAGGCCGGTACCTTTGTTGGCGCGGGCGCGGAGGTGGGACAGGGGTCACATCTTTATCCTGGTGTGAAGATTTATGGGGGCTGCAAAGTGGGCGCCGGCTGCGTCCTCCACGCGGGTGTGGTGATTGGTGCCGATGGCTTTGGTTTTGCAGAGGCAGATGGCCGCTTTTTAAAGATCCCGCAGGTGGGTCGGGTACTTATTGGAAATAACGTGGAGATTGGTGCCAATTCCTGTATCGACCGCGGTGCGCTGGCAGATACGGTGATCGAAGACGGGGTGAAAATAGACAATCTGGTGCAGATCGGACACAACGTCCAGATCGGCGCCCATACGGTTGTCGCCGGACAGACAGGGATTGCGGGGAGCGCGCGGATTGGCCGACACTGCCGTATCGGCGGTCAGGTGGGTATTGCCGGTCACCTGGAAATCGCCGATGGCTGTGTGATCGCCGGGCAGAGCGCGGTGACCCATTCCTTGCGTCGCGCCGGTGTATATTCGGGGGTGATCCCTGTACAGGAGGCAAGCCACTGGAGACGTATTGCCGCGCGTCTCGACGGACTGGACACCTTGTTTCGCCGAATGAAGCGCGTCGAGCGCGCAGTTGAACAGGATTTATCTACCAACGGAGAGCTCCCTGACCGTGAATGAGCTGAATATTCAGGATATTCTTAAACGCTTGCCACATCGCTACCCATTTTTGCTGGTGGATCGTGTCGTTGAAATAGAAATAGGAAAGCGTTTGCGCGCACTGAAAAACGTCACTATGAACGAACCGCATTTTCAGGGGCATTTCCCGGGATTTCCGGTGATGCCGGGCGTACTCATCATCGAAGCGCTTGCCCAGGCGGCGGCGATCCTCGCCTTTGTTTCCGAGGATAAGTACGGAGAGAATGCGGCGGTTTATTTTGCCGGTATCGACAAGGCCCGTTTCCGCAAACCGGTGACGCCGGGTGATCAATTGGAGCTCATCGCCAACGTGAGCCGCCGGCGTTCCGGCATGTGGCAGATGGAAACGGCGGCGCTGGTCGATGGGGTGGAAGTCGCTTCTGCGCTGCTGATGGCCACCTTGCGGGAGCATGTCCAATGACGGTGCAGATTCATCCGCAGGCCATCGTCGATCCCTCGGTTCAGATTGGAGAAGGATGCACCATCGGGCCTTTTGCCGTCATTGGGGCTGGAGTGGAAATCGGCGATCACTGCAAGATCGGCGCGAATACCGTGATCGAAGGCCCCAGCCGCCTCGGTGCCCATAACCAAATTTTTCAGTTTGCGTCCGTCGGCACGGCTCCACAGGATCTGGGCTACGCGGGTGAACCTACGATACTCGAAATCGGATCGCACAATACGATACGCGAGTTTGTGACCATCAATCGCGGCACCGTGAAAGGTGGCGGGATAACGCGGATCGGTCATCACAACCTCCTCATGGCTTACTGCCATGTGGCGCACGACTGTTCTATCGGCGATCAGGTGGTAATGGCCAATGCCGCAACGCTTGCCGGTCATGTCAGCGTCGAAGATCACGCCATCCTCGGTGGCCTGTCGGCGGTACATCAGTACGCTCGGGTGGGGGCTCACGCGATATTGGGCGGCGGGACCATGGCACCTCTGGATATTCCACCTTTTATGATGGCAGCGGGCAACCATGCCAGCCTGCATGGGATCAATGTACGCGGTCTCGCACGTCGCGGGATCTCCCGGGAGACCATCTTGCAGATCAAACGGGCGTATCGCCTGCTTTTCCGTTCCGGGCTGAGACTGGAGGATGCCATGGATGAGGTGTTGCAACGTGGTCTGAACGCGCCGGAAGTCGCCTATCTCCTGGACTTTATTCGTAATAGCAGTCGTGGGATTACCCGGCCATGATAAACATGAGAACCGGGGTCATCGGTGTGGGCCATCTGGGACGCTTTCACGCGCAGAAGTATGCCGCAATCTCACAACTGGCAGGGGTTTTTGACGAGAACGCGGAACGGGCCGCGGAGGTTGCGGCAGAATTGGGGTGCCGTGCTTTCCCCAGCGTTGATGCGTTACTGGCTGAAGTGGATGCGGTATCCATCGTCACCCCCACCTCCACCCACTTCGCGGTGGCGGAAGTGGCGATGCAGGCGGGGGTGCATTGTCTGGTTGAAAAACCTTTTACCCTGGATACCGAAGAAGCGGATGCCCTGATTGGTATGGCGCAGGAGCGCCATCTGGTGCTGGCGATTGGTCATATCAAGCGGGTACATCCGGCCATTCAGCATTTGCGGCAGGCGGGCTTTGGTGCGCCCCGCTACCTGGAGGCGGAGCGCCTGGCGCCTTTCAAGCCACGCTCGCTGGATATCGACGTGATCATGGATCTGATGATTCATGATCTGGACCTGACGTTGCTGCTGACCGGCGCCGAACCCGTGGACGTGCGTGCCGTGGGTGTCGCGGCGGTAACGGACAAGGCGGACATGGCCACTGCCTGGATGACCCTGAACAACGGCACAGTGGCCAACCTGGCGGCTTCCCGGGTAGTGCGGGAGCCCGCGCGGCGCATGCGTATCTTTTGGCAGGATCGTTATGCATCGGTGGATTTCCTCAACAACACCCTGCATATCTACCATCGCGGTGCGGGAACAGTGCCGGGAATTCCCGGCGTTCGTGATGAGGTTGTGGACCTGCCCAAACGCGATGCCCTGGCGGCGGAGATTGAGGATTTCCTGAACGCCATCGTAGCGCACCGGCCGGTGTTCTGTGATGGCATCGCGGGTCGGCGGGTGCTGGCGGCGGCGCTGCAGGTACGGGTAGCCGTGGAGGCCTTTTTGCAGCATTGAGCGTATGCCGGTGCGGGTTTTGACGTTTTTTTCGGACGGTGATGCATGACTCCAAATAGAGCAATTCCCATGGTCGATTTGCGCGCCCATTTTGCGCCGCTGCGGGATGAAATATTGACAGGGATAGGGAAAATTCTGGACGATGCCAGCTTTATCCTGGGAAATCAGGGGCGTGTGCTGGAGGCGGAGGTGGCTGGTCTCTCCGGTGTCGCCCACGGTGTGGGCTGCGCTTCCGGTACGGACGCCCTGATGCTGGCCCTGCGTGCCCTGGAGATCGGCCCCGGCGACGAGGTGATCGTCCCGACCTTCACGTTCATTGCGACTGCGGAAGCGGTTCTGTATGTGGGTGCCACGCCGGTTTTTGTGGATGTGGATGATCGTTTTTACGCCATGACCGTAGCCGGTATCGAGGCCGCCATTACGCCGCGGACCAAAGCGATCATCCCCGTACATCTCTACGGATTGCCGGCGGATATGCCCGGCATCATGGCGCTTGCTCAGAAGCATGACTTGCGAGTGATTGAGGATTGTGCCCAGGCCATTGGTGCCGAAATTAATGGACAAGGAGTGGGCAGCTTCGGCGACATCGGTTGTTTTTCCTTCTTCCCCAGCAAGAATCTTGGCGCTGCCGGAGACGGCGGCATGGTGGTGACGGCGGATGCGGAGCTGGAACGCAAATTGCGCGGGCTGCGCAACCATGGTTCCTGGCAGACCTACCACCATGACGTATTGGGCTATAACAGCCGTCTCGACGAAATGCAGGCGGTGATTCTTCGGGCGGAATTTCCACATCTCGCGGCCTATAATAACGGACGGAGGCAGGCGGCAGGGTGGTACGCCGAGCATCTGGTGGGTCTCGACCTGCAATTGCCGGAAGCTCCGGCGGGTTATCACCATGTATTCCATCAGTTCACCATTCAGTTGAATGCGCGGGATGCGGTGAAGGCCGCCCTCCATGCCGAAGGTATTGCCAGCGCCATTTACTATCCGATTCCAGGACACCAGCAAAAGATGTTTGCGCACCAGGCCCAAGCCCATTGTCCGGTGGCAGAGCGTCTGGCGGAGCGGGTGCTCTCCCTGCCCATGTTCCCGGAACTGCGTGAGGAGCAGATAGCCAGGATCGCTACCGTGATCCATCGCACCCTGCACGGCTAGGGCCTTGAGCAAGGCCTTTATCCTCGCGGTAGAGCGTTCCGGCGAAAATCTCGGGCTGGAAATCATGGCGAATGCCGCGCAGGCGAAACTTGATCTGCAATGGTCTGGGGTGGTCGGGTCCCGTCTGCAGGCGGCGGGCGTGCAGAATATTGCCGATGGTGAAGTGCTGGCGATGATCGGGTTGGTCGAGGTCTTGCGGCACTACGGTCGCCTGCGCAGGCTTTATGGGCAGATTCGGCGGCATCTGCAGGCGGAACGGCCGACTTGCGTGGTGCTGATTGACCATCCTGCTTTCAATCTGCACGTTGCCAAGATGGCTAAGCAGATGGGCATTCGGGTGCTCTATGTGGTGGGCCCACAGATCTGGGCCTGGCGCTCGCAGCGAATTCATCAGATCAAGCGCGTCGTGGACCACATGCTGGTGCTTTTTCCTTTTGAGGTGCCCATTTATGCACAGGCGGGGGTGCCGGTGCATGTGCTGGCCCATCCCTTGCTGGCGCAGACTGCGATGGCGCAGCATGGGACGGATGCGCGGGCGGCACTGGGACTGACGGCAGGGGGGGCGGTGCTTGCGCTCCTGCCGGGCAGTCGCCGCGGCGAACTGGAACGTCTGACTGTACGCTATGCGGAAACGGCGCGACGTTTGCGCGAACAAATGCCGGAACTGCGGATTCTGGTGGCCTTGGCCAGGGAGGAGTTACGCCCCCTCTGGGAGCGGCTCTGGAAACAGGGCGCGGGGCCGGAAGATGCGCAGTTGGTGGTCGCTCAGACGCAAACCGTGTTGGCAGCCGCTGACGTGGTGCTGGTCGCCTCCGGTACCGCCACACTGGAAACGGCACTCATGCAGCGCCCGGCGGTTGTCGTTTATATTTTGAACGCACTCACCTTTGCTTTCGTCCGAAGGCTGGTGAAAACCCCCTTCGTCGCCATGCCCAATATTTTGCTCAAAGAGGCCGTATACCCGGAGTTTCTCCAGGAGGCCTTCGTACCCGCCCAAGTGGCTGGTGCACTGGCGGCGCTTTTGGGTCCGGCGGGTTCCGAGCAGGTGGCGAAATTGCAGAAACTGCGCGGCCTTCTGGAAGGTAATCCTCCCGAGCAGTTGCAGCAGGTGCTCCAAGAGATGCTGGCATGAAAATGGTAACGCCATGAAAAGCGCCCCAATCCTGGAACACTATGGACCCTGGTGCGCGGGTGTGGATGAGGTGGGGAGGGGGCCCTTGGCGGGTCCGGTGGTGGCAGCGGCGGTGATTCTGCGCGCACCTCTTCCCGGTCTGGACGATTCCAAGAAAATGACGGCAACCGCACGGGCGCATTGGGCCGCACGTATCCGCAATGAGGCCCTGGCCTGGTCGGTAACCCGGGCTGCAGTCTGGGAGATTGAGCGCTACAATATTCTCCAGGCGTCGTTGCGTGCCATGGCGCGTGCTATCGTCGGCCTGCCCCGGCAGCCTCGGCGGATTCTCGTCGATGGCAATCAATCGCCCCCCGGTTGGCAGGTAGAGACGCTGGTGGGCGGCGATGGCCGGGTGGACGCCATCGCTGCCGCAAGTATTCTGGCCAAAGTGGCGCGGGATGGGGAGATGCAGTTGCTCGACCGATATTACCCTCAATATGGGCTGGCGCGGCATATGGGTTACGGCACGGCGGTGCATCTCCAGGCATTGCGGCGCTGGGGTCCCTGTGCCTTGCATCGGCGTGGCTTCGGACCCGTCGACCAGGCATGGGAGACGCAATGATGCGTGTGCCGCAGTTCGTCCATCTGCACGTACACTCCGAATACTCCCTGGAAGACGGAATCATTCCGGTCAAGGCGCTGGCCAGACGCTGCGCGGAGCGGGGCATGCCAGCCGTGGCGATCACCGATCACGGCAACCTTTTTGCCCTGGTGAAATTTTATAATGCTGCCCGGGGACAGGGCGTCAAACCGTTGATTGGCAGCGAAGTCTGGGTGCACGATGTGGCAGAGTCCGAGCAGCCGGTCGGCCTTATCCTGCTGTGCATGGACAAAACCGGCTACCGTAACCTCAGCCGCCTGCTCAGCCGGGCCTACCTGGAGGGCAGTCGCCACGGCCGTCCGCAGATCGACGCGGCATGGCTGGAAGGGGGGGCGAGTGACGGTCTCATTGCCCTGTCTGCGGCAGGGCAGGGGGAGATCGGGCGTGCCCTGCAGCGCCATCCGCAACAGGCGGAAAGCCGGGCGCGATACTACGCAAGGCTTTTCCCGGAACGTTTTTATCTGGAGGTGCAGCGCAACGGGGAGGCGGGGCAGGAGGCCCTGGTCCAGGCTACGGTGGCGCTGGCGGAAAAACTGGATTTACCGCTGGTGGCCACCAACAACGCCCACTTTCTCGATGCGGCGGACTTTGCCGCCTTCGACGCGCGGCAGTGTATTTCTGCGGGCTTTACCTTGGACGACCCGCGCCGTCCACGGCGTTTTACACCGGAGCACCGCCTGCCGGACCCCGAAGAAATGCGAGAGCGTTTTGCGGATCTGCCGGAAGCTTGCGACAATACCGTCGAAATTGCGCGACGCTGTAATATGGAACTGGTGCTTGGGCATTATGCGCTCCCGGACTACCCCATTCCCGCAGGGCAGTCCGTGGATGAATATTTGCACGACGCGGCGCAAAAAGGTCTGCAGGAACGCTTGCAGGAGCTGCGTATCAGTGGCGACGCCACGCTGCCTTATCACGAGCGTCTGTTGCGTGAGGTCGGCGTCATTCAGCAGATGGGCTTCCCCGGTTATTTTCTCATCGTCGCGGATTTCATCCAGTGGGCAAAAAATAATGGCGTGCCGGTAGGACCTGGGCGTGGTTCCGGCGCCGGATCGCTGGTGGCCTACGCACTGCGGATCACCGATCTCGATCCCATCGGCAATGGTCTGTTGTTCGAGCGCTTTCTCAACCCCGAACGCGTTTCCATGCCTGACTTCGACGTGGATTTCTGCATGGATCAGCGTGACCGCGTCATTCAGTACGTGGCCGACAAATACGGTCGTGACCGGGTCGGCCAGATCATCACCTTTGGGACGATGAAGGCGCGGGCGGTGGTGCGTGATGTCGGCCGGGTGCTGGGTCTACCTTATGGCTTTGTCGACCAGTTGGCCAAGTTGGTGCCGGGTGATCTGGGAATGACTCTGGCGAAGGCCCTGGAGGAATCGGAGGAGCTGCGGCGACGCCAGGCTGAGGAAGACGACGTCCGCGACCTGCTGGACATCGCCCTGCGCCTGGAGGGTTTGCCACGTCACGCCTCGACCCATGCGGGTGGCGTGGTGATCTCCCCGGAGCCACTGGCTGACCGGCTGCCGCTCTTTAACGACGGTTCTGAAGGGGGTGGTAATGTCACTCAACTCGATAAGGACGATGTAGAAAAGATGGGGTTGGTGAAGTTCGACTTTCTCGGCCTGCGTACCTTGACCATCATCGATATGGCGGTCAAGCTTATCAATGCCGATGCGGCAGCGGCGGGTCGTGCACCCATGAATATTCAGCAATTGCCTTTGGACGATGCGGCGACTTTTGCCCTGCTCAAGTCCACCGCAACGGCGGCGGTCTTCCAACTGGAATCATCGGGTATGCGCGATCTGGTGCGGCGCCTGCAGCCGGATACCTTTGAAGATATCGTTGCCCTCGTCGCCCTGTTTCGGCCGGGACCGCTGCAGTCGGGTATGGTGGATGACTTCATCGCCCGCAAACACGGCAAGGCACAGGTAACCTATCTGCATCCGGATCTGGCACCGATTCTCCGGGAAACCTATGGGGTAATTGTCTATCAGGAACAGGTCATGCAGTCCGCCCAGGCGCTGGCGGGTTATTCCCTCGGCGGTGCCGATTTACTGCGGCGGGCCATGGGCAAGAAAAAGCCGGAGGAAATGGCCAAACAGCGCAGCATTTTCCTGGAGGGAGCCCACAAGAACGGTTTGGTCGCGGACCAGGCCGGGGCCATTTTCGACCTCATGGAAAAGTTTGCCGAATATGGCTTTAACAAATCCCACTCGGCAGCCTATGCCCTGGTGTCCTATCAAACCGCTTATCTGAAGGCCCACTATCCACAGTTTTTTATGTCTGCCGTGCTGACCGCAGATACGGACCACACCGACAAAGTTGTGGCGATGATTGCCGAGTGCGCGCGCATGGGCCTGGGCATTGCGCCACCGAGCGTTCAGCACAGTGTGCTGGAGTTCCGGCCGGAGGGGGATAGTGACATCCGCTTTGGTCTGGGTGCCATCAAGGGCTTGGGACGGGCGGCCATTCAGGCGATTCTCGACGCCCGTAGAGGGGGCGCCTTCCTGAATCTTTTCGACTTGCTCTGCCGGGTGGATACCCAGAAAATCAATCGTCGTGCCTTGGAGGCGTTGATTCGCGCCGGAGCCATGGATGACTGGAGCGTGTCGCGGGCCAGCCTGATCGCTTCCGTGGACAGTTGTATTGAAGCAGCGGCGCAGTTTCAGAGCAGTCAGGCGAGCCTGCAGGAATCGTTGTTTAGTGGACAGGAAGCGTTACCGGTAGCTCCGCCGCTGGTGTCGGCCGAAGCGTGGAGCCTCACCGAAACCCTGCGTCAGGAACGGGAAACTCTGGGCTTCTATCTCAGTGGTCACCCCATGGACAGTCTGCGGGATGATCTGACGGCGCTGGGAACGACGCCTCTTGGAGACGTCTGTGCCGGGGCCACGGTATTGGTGGCGGGATTGGTGGTGGCGCGGCGCAGCACCCGGACCAAGCGCGGTGATCGTATCTATTTTCTGACCCTCGATGACGGTCAGGGGCGGCTGGAGGTCGTCGTCTTTGGCGAAGTCTGGGCGCGGGCGGGCAAGATCCGAGAGGGTGAGGAGCCGGTGCTGGTTCTGGGTGAGGTGGGCGAGGACAGTTATTCTGGTGGACTGCGGCTCAGTGCCCTGCGTCTGTTGGATGCGGCACAGGCGCGTGAAGAGCTGGCTGCCCAATTGACCCTGGAGCTGGGACTCGCCGCAGATATGGCTCCGCAAGATCTGCTTGTCGTGCTCCGTAAATACCCCGGCCAAACGACCTTGCGCCTGCGTTTTCGGGTCGCAGACGACATCGTCGCGCAATTGCGGGTAACGGAAAACCTGAGCTTTGCGGCGAGTCCCGCCGCTATCGCCGCCCTGATGGCGTTAGCACCCACGGCACACTGGCACTGGAGCTATCGTCCGGCGACCCTTCTCGTCAATAATGTCATCCCCCTGGAGCGTGCGCGGCACGCGGCGCGACGCCCGGCCTGAGCGCCGGCCCTATTCGGAGTGGTAAGGAGTGAACATGAAAATCAGCTATCTGGACTTTGAACAATCGGTGGCGGAGCTGGATGCCAAGGTGGAGGAACTCCACGCCCTGAATCAACCGGGTATCGCCGATGATATCGGTCGTCTGGAAGTCAAGGCGCGTAAGGAGTTGCAGCGTATTTACAGCAAGCTTGGTGCCTGGCAGACGGTACAGGTGGCCCGTCATCCACAGCGGCCTTACACCCTGGATTACGTGCAGGCCCTTTTCACGGAAGTACAGGTGCTGGCAGGCGACCGCGCCTTCGCCGATGATCAGGCCATTATCGGCGGCCTGGCCCGCTTCAATGGACAGCCTATCGTCTGGATGGGACATCAGAAGGGCCGCGACACCAAGGAAAAGATTCAGCGCAACTTTGGGATGCCGCGCCCGGAAGGTTATCGTAAGGCCTTGCGTCTGCTCCGCCTTGCCGAGCGTTTTGCCTTGCCGGTATTTACGTTCATTGATACGCCCGGAGCTTATCCGGGTATCGGTGCCGAAGAGCGCGGCCAGAGTGAGGCCATAGCCCGTAATCTCGCAGTGATGTCTGACCTGGCGGTACCCATTATCTGCACGGTCATTGGTGAAGGCGGCTCCGGTGGGGCCCTGGCGATTGGCGTGGGTGACCGGATGCTGATGCTGGAGTATGGGGTGTACTCCGTCATTTCGCCGGAAGGCTGCGCCTCGATCCTCTGGAAGAACGCGGCTATGGCAGCCGAGGCAGCGGAAACTCTGGGTATCACCGCACGTCGTTTGCAAGGAATGGGTCTAGTCGATGAAGTGCTGGCCGAACCCCTCGGTGGCGCGCATCGCGATCCGGAGGCGGTCTTTGCGCTGGCACGCGAGCGTTTCGCCCATCACCTGCAGGAGCTGCAGGCGATGGATACCAGCAAGTTGCTGACCACCCGTTACGAACGCCTGATGCACTATGGAGTCGTCGGCGCTGCCTGAGCTGGAGCAACGTCTCCAGACGCGTCTGCAGGGGGATCTGCGCCCACCATGGGGACGCTCCCTCTATGTGGCTTACAGTGGCGGCGGGGACTCCACGGCGCTGCTAGTGGCACTGCTTTCTTTAGGGTACGAGATCCATGCCTTGCATGTGGATCACGGCTGGCACCCGGACAGTGCTCAGTGGGCCCGGTTCTGTCAGCAGCAGGCCAAGGCTCTAGGGGTTCCTTTCACCCTGCTGCATCTGGCCGCAGATACACCGGGCGAGGGGCCGGAGGACCAGGCCCGGCGTGCCCGCTATGCCCTCATGGCGGCGCAGTTGCGGCAGGGAGACTGGCTGTTCACGGCGCAGCACCTCGAAGATCAGGCGGAAACCGTGCTTTTGCAACTGTTGCGCGGTACCGGCGTTGCGGGACTGGCGGCCATGCCCAGGCAGCGCCCGCTGGGAGCCGGGCTTCTGGTTCGGCCCCTGCTGGACGTACCCCGGCAGGTGTTGCGGGATTATCTGGAACAGCGGCACTTACTCTATCTGAATGATCCGGCCAATGCCGATATGCGCTACGACAGGGTGCGGATACGTCGCATCCTGCTCCCGCAACTGCAGGAACTGGGTTGGCCCCATGCGGCGACCAGTATCGCCCGTGCCGCGGACAATCTCGCCGACATGGGGGAAATTGCGGCGGACTGGTTTGACCTGCGTTGGCAACAGTATCGGGCAGACCATCCGGATCTCTCTGCCGAGGTGCTCCCTCTGGGGTATCTGCATACGCTTTCTGTTGCGGCACAGCGGGTTTTTTTGCGCGGCTGGCTTCAGGATCTGCGGATACCCGTGCCGGGCCGGGAGCGTCTGGAGGCGCTGCGGGACGCGGTGACGCAGGGACGCGGGGGCACGAGGATTCAGTGGGAAGGGGGGCAGGCTTGGCTGCAGGGTGGATTGCTGCGCGCCTGGCCACAACCGCGCGCTACGGCGGACAAGGAATGGGAAGCAGGCCCCTGGTGTGCCGCTCCGGGAAAACCGCTGCCGATCCCCGGCTGGCAGTGCGCCGTCCGGGCCACCCCACCGGAAGACCTTCATCACGCATTGGCTGAGCGTTTTGCAGGGACGAGGCTGTACTGGCGCCGCCGCCGCCAGGGGGAACTCACCCTGAGCGGACAGGGACAACATCGGTCGCTGAAGAAACTGCTGCTGGAGGCGGGGGTCCCACCGGATCTGCGTGCGAATGTGCCCCTGCTCTGGGATGAAACGGGGCATTTGCTACTCATTCTGGGCTACTACACCGCACCCTGGGCGAGTGCCCCCCGCGGAGAACCGGCACTCTGCCTCTGGAATGCGGATACTCAGTCTACCGCCGGCAGGGGCGTCGGCTCGACATAGTGCAGCGGCTGCCCGTGCGCGTTGGGGAGAATTTCGCCTTTGTCGAAAACCACCCGCCCGCCGACAATGGTGGTAATGGGCCAACCCGTCAGGACCCAGCCATTGAAGGGGCTCCAGCCCACTTTGGTGAACATCTCCTCATTGCGGACGGGCTTTTCATGGGCCATATCGACCAAGGTAAGATCCGCATCCCAGCCGATGGCAATACGCCCCTTGTTCACCACGCCATAGAGGCGCGCCGGGTTGTAGCACATCCAGCGCTGCAACTCGGCGAGACTGCAATGACCGTCGCGCATGGCGGTGAGCATCAGGGGTAGGCTGGTTTCCACGCCGGGCATGCCGGAGGGCGCGCGGGGATACCCCAGGGCCTTGTCCGTCAGCAGATGCGGGGCGTGATCCGTAGCAATACAATCGATTACACCGCTGCGCAGCCCTTCCCAGAGGACCAGACGATTCTGCTCGCTGCGGATCGGAGGATTCATCTGCGCCAGGGCACCCATTTTGGCATAGGCATCGGTCGTCAGAAAAAGATGGTTGGGAATCGCCTCACAACTGATATAAGGCGTCTTCTCCTGCCGTAAAAATTCGGTCTCCACGGCTGTGGAGAGATGCAGGATGTGTAGGCGGCGCTGATATTTTTTTGCCAGCCGGACGGCTCGCCGGGTAGCCATCAGTGCCGATTCTTCGTCGCGGATACGGGAATGATCTGCGGGTTCGCAACTGCCGCTGAACTGGGCGCGCCGCTCGCGGATGCGAGCCTCGTCTTCCGCATGGACCGCTATCAGTTTGCGGCCATGCGCGAAAATACGGTCCAGGTCCTCTTCCTTGTCCACCAGCAGATTGCCGGTACTGGCGCCCATGAAAATTTTGATGCCGCAGGCGGTGTCGGCCGCCAGAAGACTGTCGAGGTTATCCGGGGTGGCCCCGATAAAAAATCCGTAGTTGACCACGGATTTTTCGGCTCCGCGCGCCAGTTTGTCCGCCAGAGCGGCGGGGCTGGTGGTGGACGGATTGGTGTTGGGCATTTCCAGAAAACTGGTGACACCGCCCTTGGCCGCTGCACGCGAGCCACTGGAAATATCTTCCTTCTGTTCATTGCCGGGTTCGCGGAAATGTACCTGGGGGTCCATAACGCCAGGGATCAGCATATGACCTTCGGCATCAATCACCGTATCGGCAGTGCGGTTTATATCCCGATCGATGGCAACGATACGGCCCTCTTCGGAGAAAAGATCCCCGTGATACAGTTCACCGGAGGGCAGCGCGATGCGCGCGTTACGAATCAGCAGGCGCACGGCATCAGTCCTGCGCCATCTGCTTCTCGCGTTTTTCCTCCAGCGTTTTGCAATCGATGCACAGGGTGGCGGTAGGGCGGGCTTCGAGGCGGCGCAGACCGATCTCCACACCACAGCTTTCGCAGTAGCCATATTCGCCGACCTTGATGCGGTCGAGGGCCTGGGAGATCTTGCGGATCAGCTTGCGTTCCCGGTCGCGGGCGCGCAACTCCAGACCCATATCTGTCTCCAGGCTGGCCCGGTCGTTGGGGTCTGAATAGTTGACGTTTTCCATCTGCATGTGCTGCACGGTACGGTCGACTTCCGCCATCAGTTCACCGCGCCAGTCTTCCAGAATCTTCTGGAAATGGGCGATCTGCGCCGGGCTCATGTACTCTTCGCCGGGAACGGGCTCGTAGGGAGTGAACGCGGTGAACTGCTGGGCGCCGCCGGGCGCTGCTGGCGTTGGCTGGAGCATACTTTGGTCCATGGAAGCTTCCTGTCTTTGCGATAAATCCGCTTACGTTTAACAGAGAAAAGCCGTTTTGGCAATCCATGGCATGCTGGGTACAATGGTCCGGCCAGACTGCTGGAGATTTGCTGGTTGCTGGATGGTTTTGGTAGTTTTCACTATAAACTCAGGGGATAACGATCTATGCCTTTGCGCGCGCTGATCTTTGATGTGGATGGTACCCTCGCCGATACCGAGAGGGATGCCCACCGGGTCGCCTTCAACCGGGCTTTTGCAGAAACGGGCCTTCCTTTTCGCTGGGATGTGCCGACCTATGGACACTATCTGAAGGTTACCGGCGGCAAGGAGCGCCTCAGGGCTTTCCTGAATGATCATCCGCAGTTGCCGCAACTGAGCGATGCTGATATTGCCTCTATCCACCGTCAAAAGACGGGGCATTACGTGGAGATGATCGATGCCGGGCTATTGTCGCTGCGCCCTGGTGTGCTGCGTTTGCTGAACGCCGCCAGGGACCATGACCTGCTTCTCGCCATCGCGACGACCACCACACCCGCCAATGTCGAAGCGCTGCTCAAGAGCACCATGGGGACAGACGCCCCGCAGCGCTTTCATACGATCGGCGCCGGAGATGTCGTTCCCGACAAAAAACCGGCACCGGACATTTATATCTATGTGCTGGACCAGTTGGGTCTGGCGGCCACAGACTGCCTGGCGATCGAAGATTCGGCGCATGGGCTGCGATCCGCCTGCGGAGCTGGGCTCGCCACCATTATTACCCAGACAGAATATACCCAAGGACAGGACTTCAGCGCAGCGCTGCGGGTGCTGGATCATCTGGGAGAAAAGGCATCCCCTGCGCAGGTGTTGCAGGGTCGTTCCATTGGGGAACGGGTGGTCGTGGATATTCCCACCCTGCGAGGGTGGTGGGCAGAGAGCCGCGAACATTGATTGTGTGGGAATGTTGTCAGCGAGCGTCATGCGGTCAGCATACGTTCCATAAACGCTCTACGGTTCAATAGCAGGCCCCCGACGGGACTTTTGGGTATCATCAGGGAAGGCCACACCGGATATATACCGGGTACCGTCAGTTTTTGGGGGGCGGTGCCTTCCCGCAGTGGGCGCAGACCCCGTTGACCACCAGTTCCATTTCAATCATGGAATAGTCGGCCGGCAAGCGGGGCGCCGGTACACTGCTCTCAGGCAGGCAGAACACCTGACCGCAGGAGACGCAATGAAAATGCGGGTGTTGGGTGGCCATCTCTTCACGGCGAGCGCTGAAACGCCATACCCGGTCATCTGCAGTGATCCGGTGAGCCAGCCCGATCTGTACCAGCCATTCCAGATTGCGGTAGAGACTGACGCGATCCACTCCCCCCGTTTCCGAGGCTTCCAGCCGCTGCTGGAGCTCGGGGTGACTGAGGGGTTGCTCAGCTTCCAGAAGCGTCTTGAATACCACCACCCGTAAATGCGTGACACGTTGTCCGGCAGCGCGGAGACGCTGCGCCGCGTCAGTATCGGAAACTTTTGCCGCGAGGGGGTGGGGGAGTGATGAATATGCCATGGAGCCATGCTAGAGCAGAAGACAGGAAGCGCGCAAGCAACGGCCCTGCCGGGCTTCCCTGGACAGCGCCCCACCTGCCGCGCTAGATTTTCAGTCAGGCCCACTCAGGAGTTCTCCATGTCTTCAGAAACCATTACCGTCGGTCAACCTGCACCCCGGTTTCATGCTGCCGCCTATGGTAAGGCGACTTCCATCAACCTCGATGACCTGCGCGGAAAGGTTGTGGTGCTCTATTTTTACCCAAAGGATGATACACCGGGTTGTACGACAGAGGGCCAGGAGTTTACCGCGCTCTACCCGGAATTTCAGGCCGCTGGTGCGGAAATTATGGGGGTTTCCCGAGATACCCTCGCCAGCCATGAAAAGTTTTCCTGCAAGTTCAATTTCCCGTTCCCGCTCTTGGCCGATACCGATGAAGCACTCTGCAACGCCTTTGATGTGCTCAAAAAAAAGAACAATTACGGCAAAGTCAGTATCGGTGTCGAACGCAGCACTTTCGTGATCGACCGAGAGGGCAAAATCGCCTACGTCGGGCGTAAGGTAAAGGCCGCCGGACATGCAGCTGCCATTCTGCAAATCGTCAAGCAGCTACCATGAGTCCCCGGGAAGTGGCAGCGCCACATGAGGTAAAGGCACGTCTCTATATTCTGGATACCAACGTGCTGATGCACGACCCCTCAGCACTGTTCCGTTTCCAGGAACACGATATCCTGCTGCCGATGATCGTGCTGGAGGAACTGGATCAGCACAAAAAGGGCCTGAGTGAACAGGCGCGCAACGTGCGTCAGGTCAGCCGTTATCTGGACGAGATGCTGACGGATACGGCTGATCTGGATCGAGGTTTGGTGCTGCCTTATGCTCAGGGACGACTTTATTTCCAGACGGCTGCACATCAGCAGGCGTTGCCGGAAGACCTGGCCGGTGGCAAGGCGGACAATGAAATTCTTGCCGTGACTCTGGCCTTACAAAATCGACATCCCGAAAAGGATGTGATTCTGGTCAGCAAAGACATCAATTTGCGCATCAAGGGGCGCACCCTCGGCATCCGGGTGGAGGATTATCAGAACGACCGTGCCCTGGACGATGTGGATCTGCTCTACACCGGCGCAGAGACCCTGAGCGCGGATTTCTGGGACTTGCACAGCCGCGATCTGGATGCCTGGCAGGAAAGCGGGCGCAGCTACTACAAGATCAGCGGGCCGGCCATTCAGCGCTGGCATTCCAACCAGTTTATCGCCATCAATATGGAGGAAGGAGCCCCCGAGGACTTCGCGGCGATCGTCCGGGAAGTACGTCCGGAACACGCCATTATCGAACGCATTACCGACTATCGGAGCGACCGGCACGCCGTATGGGGCATCTTGGCGCGTAATCCGGAGCAGAATTTTGCCTTGAATCTGCTCATGGATCAGGACATCGATTTTGTCACCCTGCTGGGTCATGCGGGCACGGGCAAGACGCTGCTGACGCTGGCGGCGGCGCTGCATCAGATTTTCGAACAGAAGCGCTACTCGGAGGTCATCATCACCCGCGCGACGGTGCCGGTGGGTGACGAGATCGGTTTTCTGCCTGGCACGGAAGAAGAAAAAATGCTGCCGTGGATGGGGGCGCTGGAGGACAACCTGGAAATTCTGGCGCGTGGCAGCGATGAGGGTGGCAGTTGGGGGCGCAGTGCGACGCAGGACCTGATCAACAAGCGGATTCGCGTCAAATCCATGAGTTTTATGCGTGGGCGTACCTTTCTGGAGAAATTCGTCATCATTGACGAGGCGCAGAATCTGACTTCCAAGGAAATGAAGACCCTGATCACCCGTGCCGGTCCGGGGACCAAAATCGTCTGCCTGGGTAATATCGCTCAGATTGACACGCCCTATCTGACCGAAACTACCTCCGGTCTGACCTATGTGGTGGATCGCTTCAAGGACTGGGCCTACAGCGGACATATCACCCTGCGTCGTGGGGAGCGTTCGCGTCTGGCGGATTTTGCCAATGATGCCTTGTGATCCCCTTGTCTCCTGACCCGCTGAGCCCGTAGACTGCGCCCAGGGCATCGGGGGAGTGAGCGCATGACATGGTCGGTCGCGGATAGTCGCCATCTGTATAACCTGCCGCATTGGGGTGAGGGGTATTTCGATGTGGGGGCGGACGGGCAGATCATCGTCCGTCCCGATGCCAACCCTCAGGGTGCCGCTGTTGGCCTGGCCGATGTCGCGGCGGTATTGGGTGAACATTCCCTCGGTTTACCCTGCCTCCTGCGTTTTCCGCAGATCCTCGGGGATCGTGTTGCGCGCCTGCACGGCGCCTTTGGTGATGCCATCCGCGCCCTTGATTACAAGGGCAGCTATACCCCCGTTTATCCGATCAAGGTCAATCAGCAGCGGCGCGTCGTGGAGGAGATTTTGCGAGCCGGTGCGGGAAGTGTCGGTCTGGAGGCAGGCAGCAAACCGGAGTTGCTGGCGGTCATCGGTCTGATGCCGGTGGGTGGCACCATTATCTGCAATGGATACAAGGACAAGGAGTATATTCGCCTGGCCCTGACGGGTGAGAAACTGGGCATGCAGGTCTACCTGGTGGTGGAAAAGCCATCGGAACTGCCCCTGATCCTGAATGAGGCCTGCAAGCTCGGCGTCAAACCCCGGATCGGGGTGCGCGCGCGGCTGGCATCCGCGGGTTCCGGCAAGTGGCAGAATACCGGTGGCGAAAAGTCCAAATTTGGCCTGTCTACGGCAGACATCCTGGCACTCGTCCACCGCCTGCGCGCAGAAAACGCGCTGGATAGCCTGCAATTACTGCACTTCCATCTCGGCTCGCAGATTCCCAATATTCAGTTCATCAAGGGCGGCATGCGGGAATGTGCCCGCCTCTATGCCGAACTACGGCGCCTGGGCGCAGCCCTGGAGGTGGTGGATGTGGGCGGTGGGCTCGGTGTGGACTACGAGGGCACACATTCCCGCGCGTATTGCTCAACGAACTATCATGTCTCGGACTATGCCCATGCCATCGTCGCCACACTGGCCGATGTGTCACGCCAGGAGGGCCTGCCGGAGCCGCGTATCATCTCTGAATCGGGGCGGGCGCTGACGGCTCATCACGCCATCTTGGTGGCTAATGTCAGCGATGTGGAGATGGCGGCCGGAGAGTATCCTTCGTCAACACCTTCCGCCGACCTGATGGCCGGGGAATGGGGCCGCCTGCTCACCCGGCTGGATCAGAGTAACGCCGCCGCGGCGCTGGAAGTCTACCAGGAGGCACTCTATCTGCTGGCGGAGGTTCACCAGCAATTCAATCTCGGTATCATTCACATCGAGGGGCGGGCCGAGGCCGAAGGCATTTATGCCCAACTACTCTGGCGGGTGCGCGGCTTCCTTGACCCGCACAATCGCGCGCACCGTGACATCCTTGACGACCTCGACGAAAAGCTGGTGGACAAATATTTCGTTAACTTTTCGCTGTTTCAGTCGCTGCCCGATGTCTGGGCCATTGATCAGATTTTCCCGATAGTGCCCATACAGCGGCTGAATGAAGAGCCGACCCGGCGGGCTCGCCTTGAAGATATCACTTGCGATTCCGACGGCAGAATCGATGCGTACGTCACGGCGGAAGGCCTGACGCCGGCGCTGCCGGTACATGCGCTACAGGAGGGTACGCCTTATCTCCTCGGTATTTTTCTGGTGGGTGCTTATCAGGAAATCCTCGGGGATATGCATAATCTGTTCGGCGACACGGACTCGGTGAATGTATTCTGTGATACCTCCGGCGTCATGCATCTGGAGCAGCCGCTGGAGGGGGATACGGTGGAATCCGTCCTGCAATACGTACAATTTTCTGCTACCGACCTGCTGGCTCGTTATCAGAAGAAAGTGGAAGCCTGCAGCCATCTCGACGATGCGGAGCGTCACAAGTTTCTACGGCAGTTTGCCGATGGACTGCATGGCTATACGTATTTAACCGCCCATCACCAGATCGAAGACCTGCCGTAGCAGCGTCAACTCCGTCATCGGCAGGCGCCGCAGCTCACTGATGGGCTTAAAAACGCCCCCGTGGGGGGCGATTGCCTCGTGTGGGGCTTCAAACGTCGTGAAGCGGGCGACATGGATCCGAATGGGACCGATATCGGTAGACAGCCAGGCCTCGAAACCGTCGTCCATCTCTATCTGGCTGGAATTTATGTTTAATTTCTCCAATACTGCATGCAGTACATCAGTGGGCGTGTCGCCGGTGTCCGTGGGTGCTGCATCCATACGGGCGTTTTCCGGCAGCGGCGCCGGCAGCATGACACTGTCGTTGATGCGAACGAAGCGCAGGGCGGTACTGTAACTGTCGAAGTGACAGAAGATCAGGCGATTGCGTTCGAGAAGACCGGATGCGGGCATTGGGTTATTCCTGTTTCGATGGGGGGTGATGGGGTTAGTCGATGGTGATGGTCAGCGGTTCCAGCCCGGCAACAGCGGCCTCGATCACATCGCCTTTCACCACGGGGGCCACGCCGGCCGGCGTGCCGGTGAAGATGAGATCTCCGGGAAAGAGTTCGACTTGATTGGACAGGAAATGGACGATCTGCGGAATCTTCCAGAGCATGTCGCCGACATCGGCGCTCTGGCGGATTTGACCATTCACCTTGAGTTCGATCTTGCCGCGAGCGATGGTCCCGGAATAAAACTCGGGCGTGATGGCCGTGCAGGGTGCAGAATGGTCGAATGCTTTGGCCATGTCCCAGGGCTGGCCCTTTTCGCGGGCCGCGCGTTGCAGGTCGCGGCGGGTCATGTCCAGCCCCACGGCGTAGCCGAACACGTAGTCATAATCGACCTTGTCCATGGGAATGTTTTTGCCGCCCTTGTGTAGCGCCACCACCAGTTCCACCTCGGGCTGCAGGTCGGTAGTGCCGGGCGGGTAGGGCAGCAGCGAGTTGTTCTGCAGGATGGCGCTGGCCGGTTTCATGAAAAAGAAGGGTTCGGTATCGGGCGCGGCGCCCATTTCCCGGGCGTGATGGGCGTAGTTCTGCCCGACGCAAAAAATGCGCCGCACCGGGAAAGGGTTGCTGGACATAGCGTCCAGTGTCACGACAGGTGCGGGCGGGAAGGCGTAGTTCATGGGCGGGCTCCTGTGGCGGGTGACATGGTGGGATGATGAATCTCGGCCTCCCCTCTGAACCATTCGGGCTGATTTTTGCGGTACACCCGCAGCCACATCAAAGTATCTGGTACCAGCGCGCGGATCGCGAGCCAAAGCAGGGTGTCCTCTGCTTTGTCACTGATCCCGAGACGCTGGTCAAGGATGCGCCAACCTTCCCAGTCTATTTCCGCCATTCGGTCTTGGGTCTGCTGCGATAGTAGCGCCGTGGAGGCACTCATGAGGTGAATCTGGCGCCGGGTTTCTGCACGCGTCAGACGCGACGCGAGAAACTCTTGTTTTTCCAGCCCTTCGGTCAAGGTGAGTACGGCCGTACCCGCTGCTTCGAGCGTATTAAAGGGCGTAATGGTTAACATGACGCGCTCCTGATGATAATAGTCCGTTTGGGCGCATCATCAGGCTCAATGCGCCGTCAGACCGTCGGCATAGGCGCGGATGACGGAAGCACCTACCAGATCGTGAGGGTCCAGTTCGCTGATCTTTTCCAGGATCTCCCGGCATTCGTCCAGTTGCTTGCGGCGTAGCAGGATGAAACTCAGGGCCTTCAGGGTGAAGAGATAAAAATGGGCAGGGCTGTGAATCACGGACCAGTCTGCCGTGCCTGGAGCGAGGTGCTGCCAGTTGGGGGGAAAACCGCCCAGTCGTGCCCCGCTGGCCAAGGCGGTGCGTGCTATCTCTTCGGCTTCCGCCAGTCGGGACTGGCGAAACAGCAGCTTGTACATGGCAAAATAGGCAGGCAGGTAATCCGGATCGGTCATTAGATGCCGCCTCAGCAGTTTTTCCACCTCGGTCGGGTGTGTGCTGCTGGCCAGTGCCGCCTCCAGCAGCGAAGCCACCTGACCGGCAGGGTCGGCAAAGGGCAGGGTGATCTCTCGGAGGGCACCGTCAGGGCTCATTGGACCAGGCCTCCGGTGTCGGGTAGAGGCGGGTGACGGGCGTGCCGCCGATCAGATGTTCGTCGATAATGACGTCGATATCCTCCTGACGTACTCCGGCATAAAGAATGCCTTCGGGATAAACCAGCACATTGGGACCCTCGCCGCAGGGTCCCAGACAACCGCATTGAGTCAGGGCGAAACGCCCCCAGAGCTTGCGTGCTTCAAAGTTATCCTGAAAAGCACGGAGCAGATCCGCAGAGCCTTGGGCGCCGCAGGAGCCCTTGGGATGGCTCGGCGGTCTGGACTGGACGCAGACAAAGACGTGGCGTTCCGGTTTGCTCACGAGTGACCTCCGGGTTTAACCAAACTTGAAGAGGATGCCGTGACCACCCCGTGGATAGGACCAGTCCACGTTGTGATGTTCGGAACAGACGACCCGGCAGGTGCCGCACTCCAGGCAACCATCCGTGGTCAGCGTAACCGCATGCTTCTCATCTACCACATAACAACCTGCCGGACAGACGAAGGTACAGGATTGCGTTTTGCAATCATTGGCACAGACCTGGGGATCGCTGATCTGGATATGCGGCCGGCCTTCATCGACCCGGTAGCGGTTTTGAAACAGTTTCTCTTCGATCTTGATCATCGCGTTGCCCTCCACATGCGGTAAGCGTCTCCCACCAAACCCCACAACGAGCGTTGCTGTACAAAGCTGCCCCGAATGGTCTTTTCCTTGCTGTGCTTATCCTGACCATCGACCATCAGCATGGTATGCGCGGCGCGGTTGAGGAGTTGCGGATACACAGAGAAAAAATGCGGGTTGCCGTGCAGGATATCGGGCAACTCCTTGTACTTCCGTAAGTCCTTCATAACAAAACTATCGTCCAGCGCGGCTTTGTAACGGGCAAGATGGGGGGCCGTGCAGGGAAGCTTCATCTCTTTCAGGGCGATAACCGTTTCCGCGGCCAGCCGGCCGCTGGTCATCGCCAGGTTAGAGCCTTCGCGGTGGACCGCATTTACCAGTCCGGCGCTGTCCCCCGCAATCATCCAGCCCTCGCCGTAGAGAGTCGGAACGGCCTTGTAGCCTCCTTCGGGAATCAGGTGGGCGGCATACTCCTTCATTTCTCCCCCCTCAATCAACGGGGCAATGGCCGGATGCGCCTTGAGTTCTTCGAGGAGGGTATAGGGCGCGATGCCGGCTTTTTTGAAGTCGGACAAGAGGCAACCGATGCCCAGCGTGATGGATTCCTTGTTGGTATAGAGGAAGGCGGTGCCGACCATGCCGTGGGTGACGGCACCGGCGATCTCGATGACCACCCCTTCGTTGCCCTTGATGTTGAAACGGCTCTGCACGACCTCCTCAGGCAGGAAGTGAATTTCCTTGACCGCGAGCGCCACATTTTTGGCTTCGAGTTCGCCATGGAACCCGGCTTTTTTGGCCAACAGCGAATTGACACCATCCGCCAGGATCACCACATCGGCATAAATGTCGCCTCCCTCACGATCGGTACGGACGCCGATGACCTTTTTGCCTTCTTGGATGAGCTCGGTGACCGTCGTCTCACAGATGACCAATGCCCCCGCCTCCTTGACCTTTCCGGAGAACCACTTGTCGAACGGCGCCCGGAGGATGGTATAACGATTGGGCTGGTCGCTGTTGAATGCGTCCGAGCGATAGTTGGTACCGATAAAGGATTTTTCATCCAGCACCCACATGCGTTGTTCGATGACGTGGCGCTCCAAGGGGGCATCGTCGCGGAAATCAGGAATGATGCGCTCCAGCGCGTCGGCGTAGAGAATGGCCCCCTGGACGTTTTTGGTGCCGGGGGTTTCACCTCGTTCCAGTTGCAATACGCTCAGACCCGCCTTGGCCATGGTGTACGCGGCTGCATTTCCGGCGGGGCCGGCACCTACCACAATGGCATCAAATTTTTCGGCCATGTCATGACTCCTGTAATTAACCGGCCCGGCGGTTCACAGCCAGACGGCTGCGAAAGGCGTCGGTGAGGACGGGAAGGATCTGCACGGCGTCGCC
>DAIEIW010000077.1:0-6278 GCA_027351205.1 Acidithiobacillus sp. | reverse complement strand
ACATTAACAATATCCGTTGATATGTCATCCAGCCCTCGATTCATAATTTCTAGCATCAGTGCTCTCGTATGTACTGCGAATATGGCTACTGCGATCTTTGTGACATCTTCACTTCCGTCGAGACAATGATTCTCGATGTTTTGCTTAACATGCAACACGGCTTGTTCCAGAATATCGGCCAAAGTGCGAACAACGGCCATGGATTTTTCATCTGGACTCCAATCCATAACGACAGGACCTTTCTTATTGATCATTATTCAGGTTCTCCGTAATCCAATAGAGGTGTGTATCAGAGTGCGCTTGGCCGGCGAATTCTGCATCCTCGTGGACCCTGCATATTCCAGCATCTTCGGCACACTGCGATAGGGAGTAATATTCCCTACGCTGTACGCATGGGCATCCTTTTCCGATCCGGCAACTGGTGGGTTCGCGTCAACGGCGACGAGCATCCGCCTGTTCAAAACCACGTCATTCATCCCGATGGTGACGCCCTGATCTACCTCAGCGGCAAGGCGCTTTCTCGCCGCGTGCCGCAAGGGGTGATGCAAGCCGCCTGGAGCCGGGCTGTTCAGCATGAAGAGGACATCCGCTAAGAATAAAGGTCCAGGCTCAACGACTGAGAGGTGAACATCATGGCTGAAACCTTTCGCATTCAATCTATGCGCGTCCTGGACGACTATCGTCTGGAGATCACGTTCAACAAGCACACTTTTATGGGGGACCTTTCTCCACCATAAGGTCATCATGACGTTAATCTCCATCACCATAACTGCTGAGGAGCCACTGCAAGCTGTGATCCGTGAGCCGCCCCTGTGCATGCCAGTAGCGGCCATCCTCCGCGAAAGTGTGCCCATGCGTCTTAACCATCCGGGCGATGGTCTGCGTCAATTGCTCAAATGGTGTACGCAGCAATTCAAGGCGTAATTTTTCGGTGAATACCAGCCACTCTCTTACCGCCTGCAGAGTGCCATCGGGGGCGGGCAGCAGGCGCTGGCTAACCACCATGCGGAGCGAGTCGCAGAGGTCGTTGGCTAAGGACCTGGACTCATCTGGAGGGAAGTTTTTCACGGTGCGTGCCACGGCGTTGGGCACCCCTGTAGTGTGCAAGGTGGCGAGCACCTGATGACCGGTCATGGCGGCTGTCAACGCGGCGAGGATGGTGGCCCGGTCGCGCATCTCGCCGATCATGATGATGTTAGGACGCCGGCGCATCGCTTCTTCGATAGCACGTTCAAAAGTGAGAATATGCCGTGGCACTTCCGACTGACTGACGCGCGGGTGTCGGTAGACAAATTCGATAGGCGACTCCGCCGTGACAAACTTGTGGTTATCGAATCGCTCGTCGGCCAGCGCCATACCGAACATCGCGGCCAGCAACGTGCTTTTGCCACTGCCAGTAGGCCCCGTCACCAGTACAATTCCATCTGGATAGAAGAAGTTATCGACCACTTCCTGGGGAATGTTGAGCTTTTTCCAGTCCGGCGGTTCTTCACTGATTGCCCGCATCGTAATCTGGGCGCCCGCTGACTTTGCGGAAGGGTTTACCGGGTCACGGCACAAGACCGCGTTGAAGCGCAATCGCACGCGTGGCGGCAAGCCATCAGAGCCATTTCCAAAACGATTCAAGCGTAGCGTGTATGCGGTGTTGATGCCGCCCTGTTCGCGCTGGAGGAACGGCCACCCATTCGGGTAGAGGGCCTCTATGATGCGCACCACCTCGTCGTGATCCATAGTGCGGCTCAGCACAATCCGTTTTCCGTGTACCATGACCACTGGTTCCATTTCTGACTGCACATCCAGATCGGAGAATGCGGGGTGGGCGCGATAGATCATCTCCAGCCATTTGGCAGCATCATCCTCGCTGTAGATGCGCATCTCGGGGCGGTAAGCGTCCGTCACGTCATGTCCTCCGTGCTCACAGTCTCACCCATATCATCGTTCTGCGCTGACCGCCGGGGACGGGGATAGCTCCATACGTCCTCGAAGCGGATATACTCGCCGGGCTGGAGTTCACGCACATCCCGTTCGGGAATGCCCTCATATTCCATCCAGCTTCGGATCAGATCATCGGGCTCCTGACCAAATACCAGCACCTCGTGAACTCCGTAGAGCAACTGCCGGATCAAATAGCCATCCATCTGCAGGTCGCGCGGTGTCGCGTAATGCAGCGTGATCGTTCGACGCCCCTCCCAACGCTCCACCCACTGCGACAAGGTGATCCCAGTGAGCGCATTGAAGATTGGCACACTCCGTGAGAACACCAGTACGTCAGGACCGGGTGCGGGATCGTTTGGGTCCAGAGAGGCCAGGACCGCAGCGGCGCTCTGTGCATCGGTATGGACCGGCACCATCCAGGACTGGATGCGACCGGCAGGCGTGAGGGGTTCCCGCATAAACGGTGGATAGCGTCGATCCATGGCGGTCTGTCCCTCACCAGGCAACCAGTGATCGTCGGTGTCGAACACCTGCACCCGCAAGCCTTCGGAGGCCATCTGCAAAGCCCGCTCCTGCAACAATGCCCGCGCACCGGAGCGTTCATCACCGATATACAGCACGCTATGGGTCAATCTGTCCATGTAAGTCTCCTAACGCGGCAATACGTGCCATTCATGCGGATTAGAAAAACCGGCGGGTAAGGTGATCCGGTGCAAGACGACGCCTACCTGCATCCGCGCCGCCCGCCCCAGTACGCGTTCATCGCGCTCCACACCCAGGTTCGCCTGTTGGATCATGGGTGCCTTCACCTCGCCGGCCAGCATCAGGCGACGATAGCGGATCATGCCTACGATGTCCCTGGTCAACCGGGATAGTCCGTTGCGGAAGAGTGCATCGGCTTCTACCTCCCCCGCCTGCCAGCCTATCGCTGCAGCGTCTTTCCACCAGGCTTCCTGCACGGCGTTATGCGGCAGTAAGGCGAGAGGGATATTCGAGAGCTTGGGCTGCTTATAAGGCTGCTCCAGGTAGGTGCGCCATGATGGCAAAACGGACCGGAACTGTGCGGGGATGACGATACGATAGTCCCGCGTGCTCGTCCGTAGCGCATCGGCATGCACCATGCGGGCCTGTGATCCGGCCTCGATCACCGGAGGCAACACGTTACCCGGCAGGGCGAGATGGCTGAAGTTGTAAACGCTGTCGAGCTGCGGTACGAGACCTTCCAGCTTGTCGTCGATTTGCTTCGCCCGCCATGCCAGCCCGCCTTGCGCACCGTAGCTCTCCGCAGTCTGCTGGATCGCCTTCTTTTGCAGGTTCAGCGGTGTCGCATTTTTTTTCAGATGTTCCACATGAATTTGCTGCGTCTTGGTGAGGTTTTGCAGATCAGGCAGCGTCCACATAATACACCTCCACCGTTTTGCTCGTGGCATTCAGGCGCAGGTCCGCCAAGCGCCCGGCCTGTTCACCCACGATGCGGAAGGCCTCGAACAGCGTGTGCTGGCCATGCAGCGTCACCACAATGGGGGCGGCAGGCGCATTACCGTACACCCGCACCTTGTATCCCGCCATCAGCGCCAGTTTATGTACCAGTGGGAGCAGGGAGCCATTCCAGGGAAAGTTCACCCGCTGGGTTAGCTCTCTGGGCAGGATGGGCTGTATCTGCTGTACGGGCGGATGCACGGCGGCATTCTCTTCATCGAGCACGGTCCAGGCCCGCGAGATTTGATGGGCGGAGCGGGAGAGCGCACCGCTAATGGGACGTACCGGAGGGGCAGGGGGGTTCGGCGGGGGGATGTGCGCACAGCCTGCAAGGCTGAGGGCAAAAGAAAACGCGGTGACCGCGCCGGCGGCTATTTTTATGACTTGCCGGGAACGGCGCTGCGGGTGCTGTGACATATCTGTCTCTCCAGAGTGAACGGAATAACTACGTTATATCCATAACAAACCTTTTTCCTTTGACGCCGATGAGGATTTCTCAGTCTTTGCGCGATTCGTCTTGTTGCCGTAGCACGTCGGCAAAATCGCTGGAAAAAGACCGGCAGACTTCGTCGGTATAGTCCAGGTCGTTTTCTGGTTGATGGTGGTTATGAAAAATATGCATGGCGGTGATTTCCGGCCCGCCGATGTGCTGCACCATGTCGGTAATGACGGTATCTATGCTGGCAGCGCCTTCTCTGCAAAGAAACTCCAGCAGCGCTGCGGTTTCACGGTGCATCCGCACCACGGCGGTCTCTTCAATCGGGTCACTCATCGTAATAGCTCCGGGATACTGAGTTGCGGGGGTAAAGACGCCTATTTAACCACTGCTTCACGGTTCACCCAAGCCGAACAAGTGCTGTGTGGCTGTTTTTTTCAGGGCATCCTGGTTTTTTATGTGCGACTCGCTGATGAATTGCTCGATGAGGTTCCATACCGATTGGCCGTGTGGGGTGGCACTCACGATGCGCGCCTGCTGGAGTTCCTTCTGGGCGATCACCTCCAGAGCCCGCGACCGCCAGGCGGGTATCCACTCCGGCCAGGGGATGTCACTCTTCGGTTCACGGAAGTTTTCGGCGATGGCACGGCGCTGACGTGGCGTTGCGGTTCCATCGGGCTCCAGGGCGTCGGCCTCCGCGTTGATCTGTTTGGAGCGACGGGAGAAGGTGCCCAGCAGGGAGGTGGTCACGCCATCTATGGAGATGTCGAGCACCAGCGACCGGGCGGCCGGAATGCCGAGACCAAGCAATTTATCCAGCAGGCTTTGGGTGTAGATGCGATTGATCTCGCGTAGCGGTTCCCGAATATCTATGGCCAGCGTAGCCCATACCTTATCCTCTCTGAAGGTGATCCTGGGGGTCACGCAATGCGTATGCAGATTTGGGTCAGGTTCACCGTCCACCGGGCGGGCACAAAAATGCGTGAATAGAGCGGAGGCCATGTTGCCGGTGATAAGCCGCACCTTTTTGTCCTTGTCCTTCTTCTTTTTCTCCCGTTCTTCCGCTTCGTCTTTGCGTGGTCGGCCACGTCCTCGTGCGGGAGCAAGCCCTTTGGCGGTACTTTCCGTCACCTGCACGCACGCCAGTTTTTCGATCTCTCTAAGCCCCTTATGCACCGCTGACAGGTGGGCCGCAATGATGTTGTCGCGGGTCCGGTCGTCGGCAATCGCCGCGAGGATGGATACGCTCTTGGGTGCCGTGAACGCAAAATCGCTGGCGGCAACACGCCCGGCCGACACCGTGGGGAGCATCTCACCGGACAGCAGGCGCTCGAAGCCTTCTGCATCCACTTCCTTTCCGATGCCCTCTCCCAGCAGGGCGATGGTCTTGCCAACCCAAAGGCCCGGACCTACCTGGTCGGCTGACTCATCCAGCAGGAAGTAGTCTATCGTGGCGTTGGGTTCTTTGTGTGCGTGTACGGTAAGCATGGTCTGTTGGTGGTCCTTGCATCGACGCTTCTCATTCCGTTAAGGGAAGAGGGGAGTGTTCGCCTTTCATCTGACATTCACGGAATACTGGCCTGACAGTCACCGAATCCTCCCGGGTTGGCGATGATTTTGGCGCGTGATGCGGCGCCTCACAGTGCCGCATATTGCACCCGAAACCGGGAATTAAAAAATAGCCCTTGGAGTGTAGATAGTAGCGGTGAACCGGAATAAACGGCACACCCAAAAAACACATAGGAAAGGGGCTGGCGGAGTGGCGTTGCAAGGGTGGTGCGGGAGGCTGCTGGGGGCACGTTCAGTCTTCACCAGAGCAATATAAAAAGGCTCCCACGACAACATAGAAGGCTATCCAGAGCAAACGGAAAGGGTATCCGCGCTAATCCATGGCGAAATTAAACGCTATCAGGGCGTGATAAAAAGGTTTCAGGCTATTTCAGGGGAACCAAAAACGGTTTTGCGTTTTGTCAGGGCGTTTATAAAGGGTTGCGGAGTGTTTTTCAGGAGAACCTGAAAAGGATGCTGGTTATCCATCAGGAGTGGGGCGTGTGCTTCACTGATCTGCACTATTTATCGGCGCTGCCCGTGGGGGTGGTGGTGTACCGCTGAGTAAGGGCACCCACAAGGGCCTGTGGCGCCCCGTGCGCGAGTGTCCAGTGAGCGAGCACATGAGGAAGGTGTCGTTGATGATGGGGTTTGTGTGGGTAGGTGAGGGTGCCCGATCATGATGCGGCAGGACGGGTGGCCGCAGAGGGTGCCATTTTGAGAGCCTTTAATGCCACTCCTGAGAGATCAGGTACCCCATATGTAGTGGGGGTAGGCCTAACCCGGCCGGACCAAAACGAGATCAGGTGAATGTCGTCACACCTCATATCAACTCACCGCCCACGGCGGGCGCATCGACCCATTCACGTTCTTCAGGCGG
>DAIEIW010000064.1:0-2611 GCA_027351205.1 Acidithiobacillus sp. | reverse complement strand
TGCACTAGCGAATAGGCATGGATCATTTCCAATGCCGCTGCAGGGCGGTCCAGATGCTCCAGCGGTACCCCCAAACAGGCCCCCGTTGCGTATACCAGCAGGGGACGGACGCGCTTGCCGCCACCCAGCGTACTGTAACGCATGGCGTCATGCAGCCGCGCCGGCAAAAGATGCGCCGGGGGCAGCAGGGTTTCCAGAACGTCTTCAATGCGTCGTACCGAGCGTGACCGGAACTGCGCAAAAGTTTCGTTGTTCACCGCAACATCCAGGGTCATCCGTCTTCTTCCTGAGTAAGCGGAGCAGGAACCGCGTCCTCTCCAAGCAATGTTTCCACGATTTGCCGCGCGTTCTGCAACTGTGCCTCGGCACGCCTGGACAATTCGATACCGCGCTGGAAAAGGGCGACAGAGTCTTCCAGACCCAACTGCCCCCCTTCCAGGCGGCGAACGGTCTCTTCCAAGGCATCCAGGGTGCTTGCGAAGTCGGCGGGAGCTTCCACGGGGGACGATTCATCGTTCATATGCTTTTCCATGTTCGCCAATTAAACACTAGGCCCAGTCCTCTGGGCAAGGGAAAAACAAAGATTCAGACTGGACGGTACGTTCGTCAACCCCTAAAATCTTGTCGCACATCATCTTAAAGGCTTCCGCCATGTCTCTGCAAAAGGTTGGGAATGTCCCCAGCGCGGCCACCGACGTCACCCGCTTTGGGGTTTTGGGCGCTATCAGCGTGTCACATTTTCTCAATGATAGCATCCAGTCGCTGATGCTGGCGGTGTACCCGCTGTTCAAAAGCCATTTCGACCTGAGTTTTGGGCAGATCGGATTGATTACGCTCGCCTATCAGTTGACCGCATCCATCATTCAACCGTTGGTCGGGCGTTTTACCGATGGCCACCCCATGCCCTATTCATTGCCCTTCGGCATGCTGTTTACCTTTGGTGGGCTACTGTTGCTATCCGTGGCTCCGAATTATGAGGTGCTCTTATTGGCAGCGGCGTTGGTGGGCCTGGGTTCTTCGGTATTTCACCCAGAGTCGTCGCGGGTGGCGCGGATGGCCTCTGGCGGGCGCCACGGACTGGCGCAATCCATCTTTCAGGTGGGTGGAAATGTGGGCACAGCGGCGGGTCCGTTGCTGGCCGCCTTTATCGTCATGCCCAACGGGCAGCACAGCCTGTCATGGTTCTCACTGGCGGCGTTACTAGCCATTGTGATTCTTTCTTTCGTGGGGCGCTGGTATCAGCACCAGCACCGTCAGCCCAGAAGGCCAGCGGCAAACGCCGTGACGCCCTTGCTACCTGCCAAACTGGTGCGACGCAGCATGATCATACTGGTCGTATTGATGTTCTCCAAGTTTCTGTATCTGACCAGCATCAGCAGTTACCTGATTTTTTACCTGATGCAGCGCTTTCATATCGGAACCCGGGAAGCGCAGATGCACCTCTTCGTTTTCCTGGCGGCAGTGGCAGCGGGGACATTGGCGGGCGGGCCGATTGGTGACCGGATTGGCCGCAAGAAGGTGATCTGGGTCTCTCTGCTGGGGATCGCGCCATTCACCATGGCTCTACCCTACGTGGACCTGACCCTGAGTGCCATATTGACCATGGTCATCGGTTTTCTGCTGGCTTCGGCTTTCCCGGCCATGGTGGTGTATGCACAGGAATTGGTACCCGGTAAGATCGGGACCGTTTCCGGTCTGTTTTTCGGGCTGGCTTTTGGTTTGGGCGGGGTCGGTGCTGCATTGCTGGGGGAACTGGCAGACGTCTGGAGTATCCAGGTGGTATATCAGATATGCGCTTTCCTGCCTTTGCTCGGTATACTGGCCGGATTTCTGCCCCACATCCCCAGTGTGCGAAAGCATTAGACCTGGTACGTCGCGCCACCTTTACTCGGGGCTGTCGATGATTCAAGCTTACGCCCAGTGCCCGCCCAGCGTGGGCGGGTAGAATTGCGTGGGGCGGCGTTGCCGCGAGGTTAGGACGATTGGCCATCGCTGAACACAAGTTTTATTTTCTGGTTCCCGAGGAAAAACCGCACTGGAGCGAGAGCCTGACGCCCTGGTTGCTGCTCTCCGCTCTGCTTATGGCGCTGGGTATTTTTTTTCTGGTACACGTCCAGAAGCCGAAAACGGTGGCATTGCGCAGTCAAACAACCGTCCACAAGACCTTTGAAATCATGCCCAAACCTATCCGGCCCCAGGCGCCCAGCCCAACCATGCCGCGGGCCCTGCCTCCCAGCAGGCCGTTAGCCGCGCCGCATCGGATCGTGCCCGCCGCACGTCCGCAGCCTAAACCCAGAGCCGTGCCGCAACCCCGCCGTGCGCCGGCACCAGCGCATCCTCTGTCGCAGCAAGTGACACCGGAGATGACACAGGCATCCCCCAGTACGCAGCTTCAACCCTTGCCTCATATCAGCATTGGCAGATTGGAAGAACAGATGGACCAAGTGGCCCGCGCCGCGACCGCAAGCCCTCCATTACCAAAGTTTGAAAATCCGAAAGGGCCGGTGGCGGATTTTTATATTGCCGGATGGATACAGAAACTGGAGCGGATCGGCGATCTCAATTACCCGGGGGAAATGGTCGGGCAACTTAAGGTCAAGGTCGTGCTGAA
>DAIEIW010000054.1:0-30005 GCA_027351205.1 Acidithiobacillus sp. | reverse complement strand
ACAGATGTATCGCAAGCTGAATGAGGTGTTCACTATGCTCGAAGCGGCGGTGCAGGCCAACAAGATTCGCTACTACGGCATTTCCACCTTCAATGCCTGCCGGGTAGAGACGGATAATATCCTGTTCCAGTCCCTGACCAGCCTCATCGGACTGGCGGAGAAGGCGGCGGGGCAGGGCAATCGCCACCATCTGCGGGTAGTGCAGTTGCCTTTCAACGCGCTGATGCCGGAGGCCTACACCCGTTTCAGTCAGGTCACGGGGCAGGGCAATATCGGCTCCACCATCCAGGCCGCTTTCCAGCTCAAGCTGACCATCATGGCCAGCCATCCCCTTGGCAAGGGTCTGCTGGCGCGGGAAGAGGTGCCGTCCCTGCAGGAAGCCATGCCGGAATTGGCCGATGCCGCGCAGCGCGCCATTCAGTTTGTGCGTTCCACGCCCGGCATTGGCGTCACTCTGGTGGGGCTCAGCACCCCGCTGCATCTCCCTGATTTTCTGGCGGTAGCCAGACAGCTTCCGCTTCCCAAAGAACGTTATCTGGCCATGTTTGAAAAGGAGCAGTAGGCCGGGGAGGCGGGAAGGGCTTCCGCCTTACTTTTCGGCGGAATCGGGTGGATGTTTCGCCGCTGTGCTTTTGGCGGATTTCGCCATCTCCGCAAGCAGTCGCTCCTGTTCCGCGAAAGAAAGTCGGCGCTGGCCCGGTGCAAAGCCTTTCCTGTCGGGCGCATTGGCGGCGGGATGACCGGCGCGCTCGCTCTCCTTGGCTTGGGTATAGTCCTGTAGCTCGCGCTGCCATTGCACAGGATGTTCCCGGGTGTCCGCGCGCCCTTGGAAGTCGGCGGGAGCGGCCGGCGTTTGTCTGGCGAACCAGCTCGCCTTGCGCAGATCCTTGTTGTAGGCGCTGATCCACAGATCAATACGGCTGAGATCCCAAAGCGCGGCGACGCAGAGCGCGACGGCGAAACCGACTGCCTCCCAGGTCAGACTCAGAAAAGCCAGTGCGACAATCGCCACGCTGGCCAGCGGAAAGGCCCAGGCCCACGGCTGTTCCAGGTAGAAGCGATGGGCGCCGACAGGGAAACAACACCAGTACAGATAGCCCCATAGAGATTTTTTCTGGAGTTTTTGCAGGCGAATTTGTAGACTCTGTACCCCGGCGCCTTGCAGATCGAGCTTTTCCCAAGCCTTGGGCATGGGGTATCCTCCGTAATACTGTATTGAAGCGCTCAGATATTACCCCTAAACTGGCGAAAAGTCGCGGGCGACTTGAGGATTTCCATGGCAGACAGGCGTTTACAGGTTTTTCATACGGTGGCAAGGCTGCTCAGCTTTACCAAGGCCGCGGATACGCTGCATATGACCCAGCCGGCGGTGACCTTCCAGGTCAAGCAGCTGGAAGAACAGTTCAACACGCGCTTGTTTGACCGCACCCATAATCGCATCAGCCTTACCGAGGCCGGTATGGTGGTTTATGATTACTCTGAGCGCATCATCTCGCTTTATGGCGAAATGTCCAACCGGGTGGGGGAAATGACGGGCGATCTGCGCGGGCATCTGTTCATTGGAGCCAGCACGACCATTGCCGAATACATGCTGCCCCGGGTGCTGGGTGACTTCAAAATGAAGTATCCCGATGTGCAGGTACGTATGTATGTGGGTAATACGGATAAAATCGTTCACATGATCGAGGATAACAGTATCGATCTGGGGCTGGTGGAAGGTCTGGTAACCAACAAGAGCCTCGCCACCCTCAAGTGTTGCATGGACTCCATGATTGTGATTGCGCACCCCGACCATGTCCTGGGTACTCACGAAAGTGTGACGCCGCAGGATTTGCTGGATTATCCCTTCGTGTCCCGTGAAGAAGGATCGGGCACCCGTGAGGTGACCATGGAGTACCTGAATCAGGTCGGCGTGGATGCCAACGATCTCAATATCACCATGGAGCTGGGTAGCCCGGAAGCCGTCAAGGGCGCCGTGGAGGGCGGGCTGGGGGTGGCGGTCGTTTCTGAGGCGACTGTCCTCAAGGAGCTGGCGTTGGGGACTTTGCTGGCCCGCCCGCTGGATCCGCCGCTGGCCCGTCCTTATTCCTTCGTCTATCAGAAGCAGAAATTCCGCAGTCTGGTGATGGACGAATTTCTGGAGTTCGCCAAGGATCGCTGTAGCAGGGACATGCTGTCGGTGCCGGTGCGTCGGGAGGTTTGACATGAAGCATTTCGCTGTCGTGCAGCACAGTTACTCGGAGTTCCTGGGCATCGTGGAGAGTCAACTGGAGAAACGCGACATCGGTTTCAGTTACTTCCGGGTTTTTCTCAGTGGCGAATTGCCGGGCAATGCCCTGACCTTTGATGCATTGTTCCTGTTGGGTGGACCGATGTCCCCCCTGGAGTCGGACCGATACACATGGCTGACCCAGGAGCTCAATACCATCGCCATTTTTCGCAAGGCGAAGCGCCCGGTGGTGGGCTTCGGCCTGGGCGCGTTGTTGCTGGCACAGTACGAAGGGGCGGAACTGCATCTGGAGCCTTACCATAACGCCTATTTCACCACGGCGCATGCTACGGAGGCAGGCCGTGACGACCCGTTGGCGCAGGCGGTGGACGGAGCCCGAGTCATGGTCTGGTCTCCGGGGAGGGCGACCTTGCCGGAAGACATCAAGCCGCTGGTGGTGGATGATGACGGCCGCTGGATTGCCTTCCGCGCGGAGGACGGTGTTGTGGGACTGCTGTTCCGGCCGGAGATGAAGCCGGGGTTGATTGAAGACATCCTCATGGAAGAAGGCCGCGAAACCCCCGGGAATATCGGCGAACTTCTGGAACAGGCGAGGGCGTTGTGGCCGGAGATGCAGAAAACCACGGACCGGGTCATCATCGCCATGGTCCGCGAGTTGTCCCTCATGACCGAGAAGCGCAAGCCACGGGTGTTTTCTCTCAAGGTGGATACCGGAGCGGATGTATGAACAGTCGGGAGCGTCATTTTCTCCGCATCCTGCGCAAGCTCGGGAGCGCGGAGCAGGAGCAGGTACTGGCCTTCGCCGATTTTTTGAAAAGCCGACAACCGCCGGAGCCGGCGGTGGCACACCAGGAACCGAAGATGCTGCCCGCCAAAGACGGAGAGACCGTCGTCGGCGCCATCAAGCGCCTGCGCGAGAGCTATGCCATGCTGGATGCCAAGGCAATGCTCAATGACACCTCCAGTCTGATGTCCAGGCATGTGATGGGCGGGGATCCGGCGGAGGCCGTGATTGTGGAACTGGAGAAGATGTTCGAACGTCACTATCAGCGCTACCGCAGCGCGCCGGAAGACGCGTGAGTCCGCGTCACAGAGCGTGATCGCGCCAATGCCGGACATTCATCACCTCGTGCAGATCCTGCTGCATTTCGACCAATACCTGACCATCCTTCTTCAGGAATACGGGGCGTGGGTCTATGCCCTGTTGTTCCTGATCCTCTTTGCGGAAACGGGGCTGGTGATCATGCCGGTCCTGCCGGGTGACTCCATGCTTTTTATCTGCGGCACACTTGCCGGGGCGGGCGTCATGAGCGCACCCGGGCTGCTGGGTCTGCTGGTGACGGCTGCGGTGCTGGGTGATGCGGTGAATTACGCGGTGGGCCGCCGTTGGGGTGTCCACCTCTTTGGCGGGCGCCTGCTCAATGTCCGGCACCTGGATACGACCCAGCGCTTCTATGCGCGACACGGCGGCAAGACCGTGGTCATTGCCCGCTTTTTGCCAGTTATCCGAACCTTCGCGCCCTTTGTGGCCGGTATTGCCGCCATGCCCTATCGCCGCTTCCTGGGCTTCAATCTGACAGGGGCGGTCCTGTGGGTGGGGGGCTTGCTGGGTGCGGGATATTTTCTCGGGCGCTTTCCCTGGGTCAAAAGCCACCTGAGTATGGTGATTGTCGCCATCATCGTGGTTTCGCTGATTCCGGCCGTGCTGGCATGGCTGCAGCAGCGTTTGCAGCCTGCTGGGACCCCTTCCCGCTAATTTTTCGTCGCGCCGTGCCCCACCCCGCGCCCCATGCGCCGGGCGGCGCGCCGTACGAGCCAGGCAAACAGGGCCTGCTGGTGCGGGTCACCGGCGGCTGTATGTTCCGGGTGCCACTGGACGGCGAAGACGTCCGGATTGTCGGGCATGTCCACGGCTTCGATGACACCATCTTCGGCGATGGCGTTGATGCGTAGCGCAGGGGCCATATTCGCGATAGCCTGGTGGTGCCAGGAGGATATCTCTAGGGTATCCTGCCCGACGATGCCTCTCAGCAACGTATCCGGCAGGACGATGACCTCATGCAGGACGGGGTCATGTTCGGCATTGCGATGGCAGATGCGAGTGCCGATGCTGGTGGGCAGGTCCTGGAGCAGGTCGCCGCCCAGCGCCACGTTGATGATCTGTAGGCCGCGGCAGATGCCGAGTACCGGGATACCCTGGGCGATGGCTTCCCGCGCCAGAGCGATCTCGGCGGCATCGCGATCCGGGTGTACGGCGTGGATGCTGTTGCCGCACGGCGCGCCATAAAAATCGGGAGAGATGTCGCCGCCGCCGGTAAGCACGAGCGCGTCACAGCGCGACAGAATGACCCGGGCCTCGGGGCACTGAGGCGGAAAGAGGACGGGCAACCCGCCTGCCTGACAAACGGCGGCGGCATATTGGGGGGCGAGGGAAAAGGCCTCCCCGTTGCGCTCATAGGCACTCAGGGCGATAACGGGTGGTGCGGAGGGGCGGGAATCATCCACAGTGCGGATTTCCGTCCAAAGTCAGGATGGGCGCATAGAGTTCCGGGCGACGATCCCGGAAGAGCCCCCACTCCAGCCGCTGGGCAGCGAGGGCTTGCAGGTCCAGATCAGCGTAGAGGATGGTTTCTTCCGGACCGGCATGGGCGATGAGTGCGCCGGTCGCGTCGCTGATGAAGGAACCGCCATAGAAGGTGATCTCGCTTTCCCGGCCGATTTCCCGTCCCACCCGGTTGGCAGCCACGACGGGGATCAGGTTGGCGGCGGCATGGCCCTGCATGACCCGGGTCCAGTGCTCGCGACTGTGGATTTCCGGCGCCTGAGGCTCGGAACCGATGGCAGTGGGGTAGAACAGTATTTCGGCGCCCCGCAGGGCCATCACCCTCGCCGCCTCCGGGAACCATTGGTCCCAGCAGATGGCGACGCCGAGGCGCCCGTAGCGGCTGTCAAACACGCGGAACCCGGTGTCGCCCGGGCTGAAATAAAACTTTTCCTGATAGCCGGGGCCGTCCGGAATATGCGCCTTGCGATAAAGCCCGAGATCGCTGCCGTCGGCATCAAAAACCACCAAACTGTTGAAGAAGGCGTTATTGGCGCGCTCAAAAAAACTGACCGGGACCACGATCTCGCGTTGCCGCGCCAGCCTTTGCATGGCGAGCAGGGCGGGGTGGCTGTCGCGGGGCTGCGCCAGGGTCAGGAAATCGGGATTCTGATCTTTGCAGAAGTACGGCATGCTGAAGAGCTCCTGGAGGAGGATGATCCTCGCTCCGGCATCGGCCGCTACGCTGACCTGCTGTAGCGCCTTCGCAATATTCTCGGCCTCGTCTTCGCCAACGGCCATCTGAATGGCTGCCACTTTTACCCGCACCTGTCACCTCGTCCGTCATGGCCAATCAAACATCACTTCCGGCCTGTGGGATAAGTATAGAGAACCCCATCACTGAGACAATAGGTGAAGTGACCGCCCATCAGAGAGAAGGCTAGGCTTGGGGATACAGCGGTATTGTGTACCGACTGATATCGGATCGCGCCAATCGCAGCGAGGAAATCTCGTGGCGGACTTCTTCCATCCTTCATTTGCATGGAATTTTTTTCACGAAGAGATTTCCATTTTATGGATAACAAGATGCCTTAACAAGGCCGGACGTCCGGTGGAACGGCGAGCTAAGGGGTTGTCACTGCCTGCTCCCCACCGCTGCACCAGCGGTAGGCCTGAACAGAAGACGCCACAGTGTGGCCACAACTGCCGCAGCCGCCTGAATTGCAACTATTGCCACAACTTTTCCGGGTGCCCACGGATACCTGCTCTACCAGGCCGCGCTGCCGCCAGTACGCCAGCATGTCCTCGACCAGTCCGACCGAGAGCTTTAATTCCGCAGCTATCTGACTGGCGCTGGCCATGCCTTGTTTCTGTAGCTCCTCCCGAACTGCGAATAACGGTTTCATGCCGACGCCCTTCGGTTCAGCGATGGCTTTGATAGGGCGTCGCTGCGTTGTCCATAAAGCCGCAGACCGACAACCAGCAAGGCAAAAGCCGCCAGTACTCCCGCGATCCATGCTGCAGAATGGCCGGGATGTTCGGCGAAGGTGCCCGACTGGTAAATCACCGTGCTGGCGCTCCATGCCAGGCCGGTGCCATAAAGCAGGGAGAAGCTCATCCATCCCCATCCGACTTCCCGGCGCAGTGCCCCCATGGTGCTGGCGCAGGGTACATAGAGCAGCACAAAGACCAGATAATCAAAGGCGGAGAGGGTGGTGAATCCGGCCGCAATGGCTTGCAGGGTGGCGCTTTCGGCACCGGAGGCCTGTTCGGCGGTACCCGTGGAGTCCATGGCCGAGAGGCCGAGCGGATCACCCAGTGTGGTAAAAAAAGTAACCGCGTTGGCGGGGATGGTTTTGATCGCCCCCAGGAGTTGCCCGGCAATATCGGGATCGCGGTAGTCCGCCATCAGGTCGGCTGCGTTCTGCCGCTGATAAATGCCGTTGAGGGTGCCGATCACGATCTCCTTGGCGGCCGCTCCAGCAATCAGGCCGGAAATGGCGGGCCAGTTGTCTTGATGAATGCCCATGGGTTCAAAAATCGGGACCAGCGCGCGGCTGCCCTGGGCGAGCAGGGAATGGTCGATGTCGGTGCTGCGCAGACCGTGATCCGTCCAGCCGATGCCGGGGAGAATAAAGAGCACGACGCCGATGACCGCAATCACCCGACCCACCCGGAAGATAAACACCTTCAGGCGCTGCCAGGCCTGGAGAAACACACTGCGGAAACTGGGCAGGCGATAGGGTGGCAGTTCCATGACGAAGGGCAGTACCTCGCCGCGCAGGGCGGTTTTGCCAAGTAGCCACGCCGTCAGTAGGGCAACGATGATCCCCAGCACATAGAGAGCAAAGACCACCTGTCCGCCGTTGCTGCGGAAAAACACGACGGCAAAGGCCATGTAAATGGTCAGGCGCGCGGAGCAGGACATGAAGGGCTGCATCAGCACGGTCAGAATGCGCCCCCGCGGGTCTTCGATGATGCGCGAGCCCATGATGGCGGGCACATTGCAGCCGAAGCCGATGACCATGGGCACCAGGGCATTACCGGGTAAGCCCATACGGCGCATCAGGCGGTCCATGGCGTAGGCGGCGCGGGCCATGTAGCCAGAGTCATCCAGAAAGGCGAGAAAGAGAAAAGTGAGGCCGATGGGTGGGATGAAGGAAACCACCAGATTCAGCCCGCCGCCGATACCACCGGCGATGATGGAGATCAGCCAAGTGGGCAGCCCGGCGCCAAGCAGTAGATGACCGACGCCATGGATCAGCAGTGTTGCCGAGGCCTGATCGAAAAAGTCCAGGAGGATATTGCCGCCACTGAAGCTGACGACGAAAACCAGATACAGTACCGCCAGAAAAACCGGCACACCCAGCCAGTCGTTCAATACCACTCGATCCAGTCGGTCGGTGATTTTTTGACGGAGCCCGGCCGGACCCTGGCGATGCATCGCAATGCCGGCCATTTCCTGCGCCCACGCGAAGCGCCGGTCCATGATCAGGTCGGCAGGGGTTTCATCGCTCGTTACTGCGAGTTCGCTGTTGATCTGCTGCAGAGCATGCTGCGTTTTTGGGTCGGTCGGGTCGGTGTTCCCTTCCAGCAGGCACAGGGCGTTAAAGCGCCGGTGTGCGGGTGGGTCACCGGGCAGCAAGGTGCCGATGGCGGTGAGTGCCGCTTCGATAAGCTGGCCGTAATCAAGCATATTACCCAGGGCGGGGTGATCCAGTGCCTGGGTCAAGGTCTCCATCAGCCTAGTGCGGCCCCTGGCTTTCCGGGCTACCATGGGGATGACCGGAACACCCAAGGCTGCCGAGAGTTCATGGCTGCGTACCTGCAGACCGTGGGCTTCCGCCTCATCGACCATGTTCAGGACCAGAACCATCGGCCGCCCTGTTTCCAGAAGCTCGGCGGTCAGCGCCATGTGCCGCTCCAGATTGGAGGCGTCGACGATGTTGACGATCAGTTCGATATCGCTATCCAATAGGAAATCGCGCGCCACCCGCTGATCTTCTCCGCCACCCCCCATCAGACTGTAGACACCGGGAAGGTCTACCACGGAGATTTTGCGGCGGCCCATGGTCATGGTGCCGCTGCGCCGCTCCACAGTGACGCCGGGCCAGTTGCCCACATGCTGATGGGCGCCGGTCAGCAGGTTGAAAAGGGTGGTTTTGCCGCAATTCGGGTTACCCGCCAGGGCGATGACCGGCAACCTGGCCGACACCGGGCTACGCTGTGGTGTTTCATGACAGGCGCTCATGTTTTTTCTCCGGTATGGGTGCATTCAGTGGGGATGATGGCTACGCGGATACGCTGGATGACTCCCCAGCCCAGGGCGACGCGTGCGCCCCCCACCTGTAAGATCGCGCCGCGTTTGCCGGGTCCGTGCACCACGCGGACAGGGGTGTCGCGGCGGATACCCAGCATGCCCAGGCGCTGCAGCATGACTTTGCCTCCGGTGATTTCCAGTACCCGGGCATGGTCGCCAAGACGGAGATCACCGATGAAAAGTGACTCGGATGGGGAAATAATAGATGAGTTCATGATGAAAGCGTCCATGGCAGATCCGTCGGATTTCAGAAGAATTCAACATGTACGCGCAGAAGGCCAACGGTGCTATCCGGATAATAGCCATTGGGATGCTGAATATACTGAAGGTCCGGCTGCAGACTGACATGCTCTGCGAGTTTCGCCACGTAGGTCAACTCATAGGATGTTTCCGCGCCGCGAATATCCGCCGGCTCCACACCCAGGGCCGCCGCCACGGGTCCGGAGCGTAGCCAGGCCATAGCCATGCCTACAGACAGGCTGTCATCCGGCCGACTGGCGAAGGGATGACCCAGGCGCAAGCCGAGGCCCAGATACCAAGGTACTGGATTGGGGTTCTGCGGTGCGCCGCCCATCTGGATAAAAGCTCCCAGTTCCCGTTCTCCAGAGATATCCCAATTGCCCTCGGCCACGGCATAGATGCCGGAGGTGGTCGGGGAAAGCCCGTAGAGGTCTGGGTTGTATTGTTGATAATGCCAGGCACCCATCTTGAGCACATACTCGCCGTAATCGTCGGCATTGTCCTCCAGATCCTCGTCATCTTTTTTACCCCAGTGCAGGCCGCCTTCCCACAACGCCATGTAGCCGCGGTCGAAGGCGGAGGTCTGGTGCTGTGGGTCACCCTGAAATACTGCAACCTTGCTGCTCAGGTGCTCGTTATGGATACCCACCAGAAGCCCCAGGCCAGAGTAAGGATAGGTGGCGGTACCCGGGACGTTGACGGTCATGGTCGGCGTTATGCCAAAGGAGCTGTTGATGAGCTGCAAGGCATTGGCGGTGACGTCAAAGTAATAATTCACATCCATGTAACCGACACGGGTGTTGATCCAGTCTGTCCAGCGTTGGCGAAAGGTGGCATCGTAAAAACGGATCGCGTCAGGTGCCCAGATGTTACTGGCCGTCTGGATGTCGCCGCTATAATTTTGCTGGACTTTGCTGCTGTAAATGCCCATGAGGGAGAGGTTAAATTTGCCGCCCTTCCAGAGACCGGCCTTCTCGGTGTCGTACTTGGCACCAATCTGGCCGGCAAGGTTGCCCTCGCTGCCCCGGCGAATGCCGCCGGTGAGGTTGGAAAATAGTTCGCCGTCGGCATGCCCAGCCCAGGAGATGCCGTCTGTCAGGTGACGGTAAGCGGGCAAATATTTGGGAGAAAGGCCTATTGCATTGGGGACAGGGCCGTTTTCCCGGGGCGCTGGATCCTCCGCTGCCCAGATATCAGAAAATGGCCCGAAAGTGCCAGCGCAGATGATAAGCACGGCAGTGGCCGGGCGAAAAAGACGGGGCATGGGGTACGCTCCTTTGTTTATGTAATAAGACTCATTCGCATTAGTATATAGAGAAAGGGCTGCATGTCAACAATCCCGGACCAGAGCGGGCGTGGCCTCGGAATCCTGTTGCAATCGTGGTATCGATGGCAATTGTCCAGACTTGCCCGGAAATGCGCCATAGTGCTTCATGACTAGCGATGCGGTCTTGCCTTGGGGGTGAATACGACCTATAGTCCCAAAGACGGACTATGGACCATTGATTTTACTAATGACTAATATTAGACCTAGTTTGGGAGAAAGTGACGGCGTAACCGGTAGTCTGGCGGGTGCTCTGGGTCGTCGTCATGTGTCCGCATCTGGAGCGCAGTATATATATCGAGCCGAACTTGTTCGGCTTTTTTATTGTGGGTAGGGAGAGCCTCGAAGTTTCTCTGTCTTGTTTTGAGAAATGGCAATGTCTCTGCATAATCAGCCAACGGGCAGATTACGCAGCGGCGATTCCCAGGTGATTCGGGAGATCGAACGAATGCAAAAAAAACATCGCTGGCAGGTTGCCATGGCGGTAATGACGTTTTTAGGCGGGATCAGTGTGTGTCAGGCGGCCCCGCACGGGGTGGTTCACAAGCCTTTGCATCGGGTCAGTCACCACTATATCCACAAGCCTTTGCATCGGGTCAGTCACCACTATACCCACACACCCTTGCATAGGGTCACTCACCATACTTACATGCGCCCCCGCCACAAGGCGATACGTGCCGCAAAAAGCGACTACACCTCGCTGACGCCGACGGCGTTACAGTTGATGCATCTTGCCCCCGTTGAATTTGCTGGAGTCGGTGCGGCGCCGCAGCCCGTTCCGACCTACGCTTTCCCAATGCAGTCCTTTCCGGTAGTGGATACAGATAACGTAACCAGTCCCGTTTTTGTCGATCAGTCGCTGGCTCTGGTCAAGGTCGGGATGGTGACGGATGGCGCGCCAGTGGTTCTTCCGAAAAGGCCGGTGGCCGCTCCGGTTGACCCGGTGCCCGGGACCCCGTTGCCGGAGCAATCGCATCTGCGGCTGGCGTTGGAGATGCTGGCGAGTCAGGCCTATCACTGGACGCGCCACCCTTTGCAGGCGCTAGAAAGCAGTGGGAATATCGCTGTCGGGCCGCAGGCGGCCGCCCAACTGGCGGATGACATTGCGCAGGAAGGGGAATATGCGGATTCGGACGGTCATTCTGACACAGGCTCTTGGCTGTCCCCTCGCCGGATGGTGGTTTCGGCGCTCAAATTCATCGGCGCTCCCTATCATTGGGGCGGGATGAGCCCGGCCTCGGGGTTTGACTGCAGTGGTTTCGTCAAATACATCCTGGCGAAGTTTGATATTCATGTGCCGCGTACGTCTTATGCCCAGGCCGCCGAGTTGCGGAGGGTTTCCCGGGATGATCTGAAGCCGGGCGACCTGGTGTTTTTTGACACTCTGCACCGGCCTTTTTCCCATGTCGGGATATATATCGGTGACCAGCACTTTGTCAGCGCCCAGACCCCGAGCACGGGGGTTCGAGTGGCGAGCTTGAATGACCCCTATTGGGCCGCACGTTTTGACGGGGCGCGCCGTCTGCCGGTGTCCAGCGCTTCCTGATGACGAAGTAACCATCCGCCCTATCGTCTAACAATCCCGCGCCCTGATTCAGCCCGCGGGTTTTTTATTCTGTTAGGCGGGCCGCGACGCATATGGGCGCTAGACGTCCTACTCCATATCATCCGGAGTCTTCCACTCATAACGGTCGGGGGCCTGAGTCTGGGCAGCCGTGAATCCCTCCTTCTGAAGCAGTTCAGCCAAGGCAACGGCTCCTGGCCCGGCCGTTTTTGGGTTCGCCAGGATATCTCTGGCGATTTGTGCCGCCTCATGGGCGGTCAAAATGACTTCTACGCTCTGCTCTTTCTCTTCGCGAATTTGCATGGCGGCTTCCTTTAGTCAAAGACATGGGGTGGTTGTTTGAAATGGTCCGCGGTCCGGTAATCCTGTTGGGCCAACAGATAGGCCACATCCAGCGTATCTTTGGCAAAGCCCGCGGCATTTTTGATAATGGGTTCGACTATTTTGGCAATATCCTTTTTGTCGAAGCGGATGGTGATGCTTTGATCGTCTTTGTGGATGACTTCCATGGTGCTCTCCTTTGGTTGGATCAAGAGACAGCTTTCTGACGATGAATGATTGTAGAGGTCTAAAAAGGATTTTTATAATCCATATGATATGATCATACCTTTAGGTTTGGTCCGGCGCCGAAGTTTTGTCAAGGGGCGCGGCTGCGCCGGAGGGTGCCCCGCTCCGATCCATGCGGGCGAGCAAATGCAGACCGCCGATAATGCCGAGGATGCGTTTGTGCACGGCGTCCTCCCAGATGTCCTGGGCCACCAGGGGCCAGCATTTGCACTGGGTATGCGCGGCGCGGAAAATGGGCGGTGCGGCGCGGCAGTCGAGGGCGATGAGTAGATCGGGCCAGTCTTGGTCGGTTTCCTCCGCCCTCGCCTCCAGCCAGTCGGCGCCCAGGGATTCCGCCAGCGTCGCGGCATAGCGGGCCTTCGCCGGATCGGTCGGATGCCAGAACAGGATGCGTGCACGCCGTTTATACATGAATGCCCTCTTTCCCCATGATTTGTGTAAAAATAGCAGGACTGATGATAAAACGGGAGCAGCGATGAGGTGTCGGGCGTGACTGGGGGAGGCCAGGACTGGTCTGTGCTGTTGGGCGAGGCTGGCGCGTTGGCGCGGGCGTTGCCGCAATTCAGGGCACGGGAGCAGCAACAGGCTATGGCCGCGCAGGTGGCCCATACCCTGCGCGACGGAGGGGTGGCTCTGATCGAGGCAGGGACGGGCACCGGTAAAACCTTCGCGTATCTCCTGCCCGCCATGCTTTCCGGGCGCAAGGTGCTGGTTTCTACTGGCAGCAAGGCGCTGCAGGATCAGATACTGGAGAAGGACATCCCGCTGCTGTTGCGGGCGATGGGAAAGCCCTTGCGCGTGAGTCGCCTCAAGGGGCGCGCCAACTATCTCTGCCGGCATCGTCTGCAACGCTTCAGTGCCGAGGGCGTGGCGCCAGCCTTGATGGCACCTCTGGGGCAGGTGGCCGACTGGGCGGGGCGGACGCGGGAGGGCGACGTCAGTGAACTGACTTCGGTGCCCGAAGATTCGCCGGTCTGGCCTCTGGTAACGTCGACCAGGGACAACTGTCCCGGCAGTGAATGCCCAGAATATGGGCGCTGCCATGTCATCGAGGCGCGGCGCAAGGCTCAGGAGGCGGAGATTCTGGTAGTGAATCATCATCTGCTTTTTTCTGATCTGGCGTTGAAGGCCAACGGCATGGGGGACCTGTTGCCGCGAGTCGATGCCATGGTGCTGGATGAGGCCCATCAAGTGCTGGATCTGGCCGGGCGTTATTTCGGCCAGCACCTGAGCAGCCATCAGCTCTGGGACTGGGGGCGGGATAGCCGCGCCGAAACTCTGGCCGAAGCGGGGGATGACGAGTGTTTGCTTGCAGCAGCCGCACAGGTGGAAACGCAGACGACGGCGTGGCGGACGGTTCTGGGTCCGGGTGATGAGCGTGGCTCCTGGGCTTTGAATCCCGATAGTGCGGAAGGCTCTGCCTTCGCCCGTTTGCGTCAGGCGGTGGCCGAACTGGGTCAGGCACTGAGTGCTGCAGCAGCGCGCGGCAAGGGCCTGGAACAATGTGCGGCGCGTGGGGTGGCGCTGCTGGCGACGGTGGATTTTTTTGCCGCGCGCAACGCCCCGAACATGGTGTTCTGGCAGGAGAAGAAAGCACGCACGGTGCAGCTCCATGCCACCCCGCTGGATGTGGCGGCGCCCTTGCAGCGGCACCTGCTGGAACCGGTGGAAAGTGTCATTCTCACCAGTGCGACCTTGCGGGTAGGTGACAGTTTCGCCAGTACTGAACGTGCTCTGGGTCTGACGGCGGTGAGCACCCTTACAGCAGCCTCGCCCTTTGATTATGCGCGGCAATCCCTGCTCTATCTGCCGCCCCTGATGCCGGAGCCCGGTCATTCTTCCTATACCCGGGCCTGCTTGGACGCCGCGGCGCCAGTTATCGAGGCCAGTGGCGGACGGACCTTTTTTCTCTTCACCAGCCACCGGGCTTTGCAGGAGGCGGCGGCATCCCTGCCGCGGCGGCTGTCCTTCCCCATTCTGGTGCAGGGGAGCATGCCGCGCCCCCGCCTCCTGGACCGTTTCCGCAGTTTGGGTAACGCGGTTCTGCTGGGTGCGGCCAGCTTTTGGGAGGGGGTGGACGTGCAGGGCGAGGCCCTCTCCTGTGTCATCATCGACAAATTGCCCTTTGCCAATCCCTCTGATCCGATTCTGCGTGCCCGCACGGAGCAGTGTCAGGCGGCGGGCGGTGAACCCTTCCGCGAGCTACAGATTCCTCAGGCGGTGATCGCCCTGCGCCAGGGTGTAGGGCGGCTGATTCGCTCGGAGATGGATCGCGGTGTGCTGATGCTCTGCGACCCGCGCCTGCGCAGCAAGGGTTACGGGCGCATTTTCCTCGACAGTCTGCCGCCTATGCGGCGTGTTTCCAGCCTTGATGCGATCCATGCGTTCTGGCGGGGAGAAGCCTGATGGGACTGCCGCGTTTTCTGGCTATGGACACCGCTACTGAAGCCTGCTCCGTGGCCGTCAGCACCTCGGCTGGAGTGGTCGAAGCGTTTATCGTGGCGGCCAATGCCCACAGCCGGTTGCTGCTCCCCATGGTTCAGCAGGTTTTGGATCGCGCTGGCATTACCCTCGCCGACATAGGGGCCATCGCTTGTGGCGTAGGTCCGGGAGGCTTCACCGGGGTGCGCATCGGTGTCAGTACGGCGCAGGCACTGGCTATGGCACGCGGGCTGCCGGTCTATCCCGTTTCCAGTCTGCAGGCACTGGCGGCGACGGTACCCCAACCGCTGGTGCTCGCGGCGCTGGACGCACGCAAAGGAGAAGTCTACGCCGGGGTGTTCGGTCAGGACGCGCGAGGGATTCCCCGGTTAAGGGGCGCCGAAAAAGTCTGTGCACCTGAGGCCGTGGATTGGCCGGATGAGGGGCAGTGGTGGGGGCTCGGTACGGGTTGGCACGCTTATCATGCCCACTGGCAGGGTCCGAGGATACTGGGTTGGAGCGGCGACAGTTTTCCCCGGGCCGGAGCCGTATTGCGCCTTGCCCAGGCGCGCTGTCAGGCGGGAGACCGGGGTATTCTTCCGGCACTGTTGGAGCCGCACTATATCCGCCCCTCCCTGCCAGAGGAAACGTAAAATGAATCTGCGCCCCATGCAGGCGGATGATCTGGACGCGGTGGCGGCGCTGGAGTCGCAAATTTCCCCGGGGCCATGGACGCGGGGTGTTTTCCGCGAATGCCTGCAAGCGGGTTATGATGCCTGGATTATGGAAAATGATGATGGTGTGCTGGGGGCCTTTGGCGTCCTGTCCACGGGCGCGGCCGAGGCACATATCCTGAACCTCGGTGTGGCGACCGCCCTGCGTCGGCGCGGTTTCGGGCGGCGGATGCTGCAACATCTCCTCCGCCGCGCCGGGCAACTGGGTGCGCAAAGGGTTTTTCTGGAAGTGCGCGTGTCCAATGCGGGTGCGCAGGATCTGTACCGTTCCCAAGGATTTCATGAAATCGGGGTGCGCCTGAATTATTATCGCAATGGAGAAGGTCGGGAGGATGCGCTGGTCTTGTCCCTGTCGCTCCTGCCGTCCGCAAACCAACTCAAGGAAGGTTGATCGTTTATGTCGTTATCCCCTGTTGCTGCGGCTCCGGCCAATGCTTTTACCGATGCCGTTCGGCGTCGCCGTACCTTCGCTATCATCTCCCACCCCGATGCCGGTAAGACGACGCTTACCGAAAAGCTCCTGCTCTTCGGGGGCGCCATTCAGCTCGCGGGGACGGTCAAAGCGCGTAAAAGCAGTCGTCACGCGACCAGCGACTGGATGGCCATTGAAAAGAGCCGCGGTATTTCGGTGGCCAGTTCGGTCATGCAGTTCGAGTATGATGAGCACGTCATCAATTTGCTGGACACACCGGGTCATCAGGATTTTTCCGAAGATACCTACCGGGTGCTGACAGCCGTAGATTCGGCATTGATGGTGATCGACGGTGGTAACGGAGTCGAGGCGCAGACCATCAAGCTGCTGGAGGTCTGCCGTCTGCGCGATACCCCCATCATCACCTTTATGAACAAGTTCGACCGCGAAAGCCGTGACCCGACGGAATTGCTGGATGAGGTGGAATCGGTGCTGGGCATTCGGTGTGCACCCGTCACCTGGCCCATTGGCATGGGCAAGTGTTTCCGCGGGGTGTATCACCTGCTACGCGATGAAGTGCTGGTCTTCGCTGCGGGGGAGGAGACCCGGGAGCAGGCGGTGGAGCGGATTGCAGGGATCAGAAATCCCGAGCTGGACCGCCGCTTTCCTGACGAAATGCCCGAGTTGCGGGAACAGGTGGAATTACTGCGTGGCGCCTCCCATCCCTTCTCGCTGGAGGAATTTCTGGAGGGACAGCAGACACCGGTGTTTTTCGGTTCCGCCATCAACAACTTCGGGGTGCGGGAATTGCTGGGGGCGCTTATCGACTGGGCACCTTCGCCGCGTCCCCGTCCTACTACCGGTCGGATCGTGATGCCCGAAGAAGAGGCTTTCAGCGGTTTTGTATTCAAGATTCAGGCGAATATGGATCCTCAGCATCGCGATCGGGTGGCCTTTCTCCGGATATGCTCCGGGCATTTCAAACGCGGTATGAAGATCAGACAGTTGCGTCTGGGGCGGGATATCCAGGTGCATAATCCTATTACTTTCCTGGCTCAGGAGCGTGAGCTGGTGGAGGAGGCCTTTGCGGGTGACATCATCGGCCTGCATAATCATGGCAGCATTCAGATCGGTGACAGTTTCAGTCAGGGCGAAATGTTGCAGTTCACCGGGATTCCTTACTTCGCGCCGGAGCTGTTCCGCAGGGTGCGCCTGCGGAACCCGCTCAAGGCTAAGCAACTGCAAAAAGGCTTGCAGCAACTGGCGGAAGAAGGCGCAACCCAGGTCTTCAAACCGCTGCACGGTGGGGATATGATCCTGGGTGCGGTGGGCGTACTGCAATTTGATGTGGTGGCGGAACGGCTGAAAACCGAATATACGGTGGACGCGATTTTTGAGGCGGTGACGGTGCAGACGGCGCGATGGATTCAGTGCGCTGATCTAAAAATACTCGCCGAATTTACCCGAAAGCATGAAGAGCAGCTTGCGGAAGACGCCGGGAACCGCCTCGCCTACCTGGCACCTTCCCGCGTTAACCTGGACCTCACCATGGAGCGCTGGCCGCAAATCGTGTTTCATGCCACCCGGGAGCATGCGGGATCATAACGTCTTGGGTGGGGGTGGAGGAGAGCCGATGTTTCTGCGCGCAATAGTCCTGATGACGGCGGGCCTGTGGCCCCTTGCCGTCCAGGCACAAGGTCTGGAGTCCCTGCGTAACCAGGCTGAGCAGGACCCCACCGCACTGGCGCGTCTACAGCGGGCAGCGGGATCGCAGAATGCCGAAGCGGCTTTTTATCTTGGCACCCTCTACTCTCCCCTGATTACTCGTCAGGAAAGCACAGTCGTCAAAGGCTGGCCAGAGGCCCTGCACTGGTATCGCCGGGCGGCCCGGCTCGGCAGCGCCCGGGCGGACTTCGATATGGGGCTGGCGTATGAGAAGGGTCTGGGTGTTCCGGAAAATCCGCAACGCGCGGCGGCGTACTTTTCCCGAATGGCGGCCATCGCGAGAACCGAGACGGCAGCGCCATCACCGGCAGGTTCGACGGCAGACCAGACCGGTAGCCACGCGGACCAGGGTGGCCACCTCCAACTGTATAAGCCGGCAGCTTTTGCTCCGACCGATCATTGGGCCAGCGACTGCGCCATGCGCCGATACTGAACCGCTTCCGCCAGATGCTGGGGGAGGATCGACTCGCTCCCTTCCAGATCGGCAATGCTGCGAGCGACGCGCAGTACCCGATGGTAACCCCGTGCCGAAAGGTGCAAGGCCTCGGTGGCACGACTGAGCAGGCGGGTGCCTGCGCTGTCCAGTGCACAAAATCGGTCCAGAAGTTCGCCCTGAAGTTGTGCGTTGCGCATGCGCTGACGTTGCCACTGGCACTCAACGGCCAGGGCAACGCGTTCCCGCCAATAGGTGGAGCTTTCGCCCTGTGTCGCTCCTTGCAGGGCGCTCACCGGCAGGGCGGGCACTTCCATCTGGATATCGATGCGGTCCAGCAGGGGGCCGGAGAGACGGTTGCGGTACTGACTGATCTGCGCGGGCGTGCAGCGGCACACTTGCTGTGGATCGCCGAGATGGCCGCAGGGACAGGGATTCATCGCCGCGACCAATTGAAACCGGGCCGGAAAAGTGGCTCGCCGCGCCGCCCTGGCGATATGGATTTCTCCCGATTCCAATGGCTCGCGCAGGACTTCCAGCACCGCGCGAGGGAACTCGGGCATTTCGTCCAGGAAAAGAATGCCGTGATGTGCCAGACTGATTTCACCGGGGCGCGGGTGCGAACCGCTGTGACTTCTACCAATTGATGCTACACTGTGAACCATGAAACAATTGTTTACGCCACTTGATCTACGCCAATTGACGCTACACAATACTGCCAATAGACGCTACAAGGTTCAATATGAACATCAATAGCTGCAACAAAGTTGATAACCCCTCCAGGCGCAAGATCGGTACGACCCGGCGTAGTGTTTCCGGGCTTTATCCGTTTCGCGGCGTGGGTCCAGTAGACTTCGAGTCTACGTTGGAACGCGACTTTTTGATCCGACTTGAAACGGACGGAATGGTGCTGGATGTGGTTTCGCAACCTGCGACCATTGAGTTTATTGGTTCTAACGGGCAAACCTATCCTTATACGCCTGACTATCTGGTGACTTATCGGGCTTATCCTGGGCCTTACCGCGCTCCTATTCTTGTTGAGGTGAAGCCCGCCAGCGAACTGGACGAGCATCTACCCGAATGGAAAGCAAAATTCCGTGCGGCCATGACTTATTGCAAGGAGCGGGGCTACGTATTTCATTTGAGGCATGAACCGCGTATCCGCGACCAACGCTGGAAGAATGCCATGTTTCTACAGCGGTATAGGCAAATGCAGTTCCTGCCGGAAGAGTCAGAATGGATTATCGGGAATCTGCGTCAAATGGGGACCGCGACGTTTGACCACCTGCTGGCTCGCCACTTTTTTGGAGAAGTGGATCGCGCCATGGGCATTAGCCATTTGTGGCACCTATTGGCGACTGCACGGATGGAGTGCGACTGGTCACAGCCGTTGGGCTATGCCAGCGAACTTTGGATGCCGGATCATGACTAAGCCGACCCGACAAACGTTTCTGCCTGCACCAGGGAAAATGGTGGCGGCCTCCGGAAAGATTTACCGCATCACCGAGGTGCTGGATTTGGAAAGCGTCATTGGGTTGGATGTGGAGTCTGCCCGGAGTTGCAACCTGCGTATCGCCGACTTGGCGCCTGCGGTGGGTGACAGCGTAGTGGTTCGTGATCTGGATACCATTGCCGACGAAGACTGGAAGACGGCGCAATCCCGATATGCCGCGATACAACCGCTTCTGGACCGATTTGACGTGGGGCGGCGTGAAGTAGAGGCCCGAGCTCAAGAGGTGGGAATCAACTTCACCACGCTTTACCGTTGGCTGAAGCTATATCGGGATGCGGGGACTCTTGACGGACTCATGCCGGGGAAAAGAGGGGTCAGGAGAGGCGCCAAGAAAATATCGTTGCATGCGGAACAGATTATTCAGGATGTTATCAGTGCGTTGTATCTGACTGTGCAGAGGCCCTCCGTTCAGAAGGTGGTTTTGGAAGCGCGCCGACGGTGCATTGCAGCGCAACTCACTGAGATACCGCACCCGAACACGATACGCGCCAGGGTTGCTGAGATTAGTGAGCGGGAGACGCTACGCAAGCGGGGATATCGTGAGAAGGCCAAGAACAAGTTCATTCCTGTCCCTGGTCAGTTCCCCAACGCGGATTATCCATTGGCTGTTGTGCAGATAGACCACACACCCGCAGACATTATTCTGGTTGACGATATTTATCGCAAACCCATTGGCCGCCCCTATATTACTATGGCAATAGATGTTTTTAGTCGCATGGTCGTTGGCTACTATCTGTCCTTTGACGCACCTTCGGTAACCTCTGTGGCAATGTGTGTGGCGCAAGCTATTCTTCCCAAAGATGATTGGTTGGTCTTGCATCAAGTCGATGCAAAATGGCCAGTGTCTGGTCTAATGACGACCATTCATGTGGATAATGGATCGGATTTTCGTTCGGAAAGCTTCCGTAATTCATGCATGATGTACAATATTCGGCTGGAATACCGCCCGGTAAAGCAGCCTCGCTATGGTGGCCACATCGAACGTTTATTGGGCACCATGCTGAAAGAGATCCATGACCTACCCGGAACGACGTTCTCGTCGATAAAGGAACGGGACGAATACGACTCCGAGAAGCATGCTACGATGACCAAGTCCGAATTTGAAACATGGCTGGTTACTCTTATTTGCAAGGTGTATCACAAGCGACTCCATTCTTCCATCGGTATGACGCCCGAGAAAAAATGGGAGCTGGGTATCTTCGGGGATAAAGCGACCCCGGGCCGTGGAATGCCCGCATTACCTGCGAATCGTGAGGTATTGTTATATGACTTCTTGCCGATGTTCAAGCGGACTATTCAGACGGATGGTGTTTCCGTAGATGGGCTGACCTATTATGCGGACGTTATCCGGCAGTGGATCAATGCGGATGACCCGGACACCCCCGGTAAAAAGCGGCAATTCATTTTCCGCCGTGATCCCCGTGATATCAGCGTGATCTGGTTCCATGATCCTGAGTTAAAAATGTATTTTCGCGTCCCATACGCGGATCAGGCGATACCGAGCATGAGCATCTGGGAGTACCAGCAGGCGGTAAGTCGCGCTCGTCAGCAGGGTATGAAATCTGTGGATGAGGTCATGGTGCTCCAAGCCCTGAATGATCTGCGGCAACAGGTCGATGGCTCGTCGGAAAGGACGAAAAAGGCGCGTCGCCAACAGCAAAAGCGCAAGGAACACGCGAAAAAGGTATCTCCCTCACAGCCGCTGACTTCAAATAGGGGCATGTTGGAGAAAGCGGCCTTTGCCTCGACGTTGCTGGAAGGTGTTGTTAAACCATTGGATGATATTGCATGATAGACCTCGCTCATATTCATCCGGAATTCCGCCATGTTTTAGGAATGTCGGATAAGGACCGCATGGCATTTCTCGACGAGCCGCGTTGGATTGGTTATGCCCAGGCCAATCGCCTTTTGGATAACTTGCGTGGTTTAATGGAAAAGCCCGTGCGCCCACGCATGCCTAATCTGCTGATCGTTGGTGACTCTAATAACGGGAAGACAACGATTATTCGGCGCTTTCAGAAGTTGTATGGAGAGGGCTATGTCAATGAGAATTCGGAACCCGTCAAACCGGTCATTGTGAGCGAAGCACCGCCCAGCGCAGACGAAAAGGGATTGTATATAGCGATCCTGGAGCGCTTTTGGACTCCATACCGGGCAACAGACCCGGCTTCCAAGCTGCGCTATCAGGTGGTTCATCTGATGCGAGACTGCCATGTGCGTATTTTGGTTATCGATGAATTTCACTCTCTCCTGACCGGGACGGTGACCAAGCAACGCGAGGTTATGAACGCCGTCAAGCTGTTATGCAACGAATTGGCGGTTCCCATCGTCGGCGTGGGCACCAGAGAGGCCGTCCGTGTTTTGCACACGGACCCACAGCATGCCAGCCGCTTTGACGTGGTCACGTTGCCGCCTTGGGAATTGAACCCAGAGTTTCAGCAACTGGTAGCAAGTTTTGAACAAGTATTGCCGCTCAAAAAACCTTCCTTGCTGCATCAAAGTGAGACGGTAAGTCTGCTTTTCGCTATTTCCGAAGGAAATCTGGGTAATCTGCACCGCCTTTTGGTGGCGTGTGCGGTGGAAGCCATTAAAACTGGTACGGAGAAAATCGACAAATCGATCATAGAGGGAAAGCAATGGCTACGGCCTACGCGTGGCATCCGGGAACTGGTGTAGATCGCCTGCGTTGGGTGCGTTCTGTACCTCTGCTGCCCGACGAAATTATCTCGTCGTGGCTGGTGCGGGCGGCGCTTGCCCAAGGCTGCGACCCGATGGTGCTTACCGGCGAAATATGGCCTAAGTGGCGCATATGGACGAGAGACGCTGACCGTTTTCTGGATGACGCACCGTTGAATAAGCTGGTTGCGTCGGCGGGGATTTCACTGTCTTGCTTTCGCGCCGCGACGCTCAAAAGTGTCGCTGAGCGTGTTAGTAATGGACCTCTGCCCGACAAGGCCGTGTGGCCATGGATATCGGCGCTGGGCGCGCGGAATACCAAGCGACGAAGCGGCCTACAGTATTGTCCAGCTTGTCTGCGCGATGACGGTATCCCCTATTATCGTCTCCAATGGCGGTTCTCCTGGCATGTAGGTTGCGAGCATCATTATTGTTTGCTGCTGGACCGCTGCCCACATTGTGGGGCCCCCTTGGAACCGCACCGACTGCATGCTGAGGATGGTCATGTGGCGGTCTGCGCGACCTGCAGCGGTGATTTGCGGGGTGTGGGCGCTAGGCCATGTTCGGACGATGCTATGGCGTTCCAGAATGCAGGCGATGAGGCGATTCGTCATGGCCGAAGTCAGTTCATGGCACAGCTGACGGAGACCGACGCATGGTTTGTCGGTGCGTCTTTTTTGTCCGCATTATTGCGAAGAGCTAATCGCAGTGATGCGGAGGCTTTGCACGCATTTCTGGAAAGCATGGGGATTGCGGCCCCTGCGTTGCCGCTGGATCCAGGCACTGGGGTTGAACTGCTCGGCACAGCGGAACGTCACCTGTTGCTAGATGTGCTGTGGAAACTGATGCGAACCGACTTGGCCGAGGTGTCAATGCATCTGCAGAAATCGGGTATTACCCGCCAAGGCTTTGTGAGTAAGGGAGAACGGATGCCAGACTTGTTTGCAGAGGTTTTCGCGCAATTGCCTGATAACGCCAGAGGACCCAGAAAGCAGGCAGAACGCGAGCCTGGTCAGCCACGGCCGCGTCACGAAGTCATGCGCATGTGGCGGCGATTGCAGCGCAGGCTGGAGATGCTGCAGCGATGACGGATACGGTGGCGATACCTTCGGCTGAGGTGATTTGCGACGAATGTGGTAAACGAGGCAGAAAAATCACGCGGGTATATCACGGCCATAAGTATTGTCCCACATGCTACGCACGAGAATTCAAGCGCCGACTTTGTCCGAGGTGTGGAAATTACGCGCGGTTGCCGCGCAGGGATATGGCGGCTGTGTGTCGTCGCTGTGCGGTGGACCGGTCCTGCATACGGTGTGGAAAGACAGACTTCCGAGTGGGACGGGTGACGCGTTCTGGCCCTGTATGTAATTCCTGTGCGAAATATTTTAGAGAGGCTGAGGCCTGTGAGCTTTGTGGCGAGTTGTCGAGAAGGCTAACGCGGGTATCTCGGTTCAATCATAATCTGCGGCTTTGCCCAAAATGCGCCCATGCCGATCACGGAAACTGCCAGGCATGCCACCACCATAGACTCTTGGTGGTGACCGACGATGGGCGGCGCTTGTGCAAAGTCTGCCTCGATGGCGGAATGATTCTCTGCAAGGAATGTGGGCAATCTATGCCGGCTGGCAGAGGTGCTCAGTGCGAGCCCTGCTATTGGCGAAGCCTCCTGACAAAGCGGATAGCCATGAATCGGGCAGCGTTTACTGTGTCGACTATGGCTGATCATTATGAGCGATTTGGTGCATGGTTGGCCGTCACTGTCGGGGATAACAAGGCTGCCATTACCGTGAACCGCTATCTTTCCTTCTTTCTGGAGATAGAGAAAGTCTGGAGGACTATCCCGGACTATAGCCGATTGATTGCTCATTTTGGCGCTGAAGGGTTGCGCCGGGTAAGGCTTCCCTTGCGCTGGATGCAGGAAACTGGGCTAGTGGTCAAAGATGTTGCTGTGCAGGCAGAGGATTCCGAGAAACGGCAAATTACTGGTATGCTGAAGGCGCTGGAAGGCGATCCGGCAGGGCTGCGGATACTGAAAGGCTATCACAATACACTTATGGTGGAGGTGAAGGCTGGAAAACTGAGTTTGCGCTCCGTGCGCCTTGCCATGGCACCTGCGAAAGCCCTGTTGCTGGAGATCCAGAAAATGGGGCTGGAGAAGCCGGATCAAAGGACAGTGGATGAGTACCTAGCTAAGGTGCCTGGTCAACGCGCCGGTCTGACTGGTTTTGTGCGATATTTGCGTGAGGCGCATTCTGTAGTTGTCGCGATGCCTGCAGCCAAAGATGGCGCGGCCCAGAAGGTCCGTCAGCGCAAGTTAGAGCAGGAAATGCTGGCGATGATGTGTGAGGGCGGGGAAGGCGAGGAGTTTTTACGTCGGTGGGTGTCGGTGGGGTTGGCGTATTTTCATGGGTTGCCGAGGAAGGTGGGGCGGGGTGTGGATGTGTTGAGGGCTGAGAGAGGCAGTGTTATTGTAGTTTTGAAGGGCAGATCCTACTGGGTGCCATTATGCGAATGAGTGATCAGTGCTTTGGCTTGATCCAGCGCTAACATGGGTAAAATTCAACCTAATATGCTGAATGAAAATACCAGCAGCGATTGTATCGTCCAGTTAGTCTTGGGGGCCGAGACCGATTTTTGGGACGACGTTGTCCGTTCTGTTCGCACCGAATATCTGTCTGACGCGCAGGATTACCCTTGGATCATCGGGTTTTCTGGTGGCAAAGACTCAACTGTTGTTGCCCAAGCGATCTTCGAAGCCCTGTTGCAGGTTCCACCATCCCAGCGAAAGCGCCATGTCCATTTGGTGTCCAACGACACACAGGTCGAAAGCCCGTTGGTCATGGCACATCTTGCCAAGGTGCAGTCTGCTATTGCCAGCATGGCCGAAAGCCTTCGATTGCCGGTCACAGTAGTGACGACCCGCCCTGCGCCAGACAAAACTTTCTGGACGCTATTAATCGGCAAGCGCTATCCCAGCCCAAACCTGACGATGCGCTGGTGCACCGACCGCCTGAAAATTAAACCGACTAGCCGGTACATCCTGGACAATGTGTCCGCCCACGGCGCGGCCATCGTAGCACTGGGCGTGCGTCTTGACGAGAGCGAGAGACGTCGTAACTCGATCAACAAGTTTCAAAATCTCGCGGGTTCGAACCTCACGCCACACAGCGAGTTGCCAGGGACGTTCATTTACCGTCCGATTGTTCATCTCACGATGGATGACGTTTGGGATGTGCTGGGCCGCTGCCAGCCGCCTTGGGGAGGAACCCATCGCGACTTGATCCAACTGTACCGCGATGCTGAAGGCGGGGAATGCCCGGTGGTGTTGAGCAAGGAGGAGGCACCGGGATGTGGTACATCCAACAGTCGCTTTGGTTGCTGGACGTGCACAGTTGTTGAAAAAGATAAGAGTCTTCAAGGTCTTGTGGATTCGGGCAACCACCATTTCTCAGCGCTGATCGATTTTCGTCTGTGGCTAAGAAGTATTCGCAACGATCCACGTTATCGCTCGGTCGAGCGGCGTAACGGTGAAATTACATTCAATTCACGCGGTGAGCAGATAAAACACGTGCCAGGACCGTTCACCATTCAGGCCCGTAAAATGATTTTGGATAAATTGCTGGTTACTCAAGCCGAGTATGGCGACCCGCTGATTTCGCACGACGAAATTCAACGAATCCACGCCATTTGGGCCGAGGAAATCAGCAAACCAGCCAAACAACAAGGGGAGGCAGTATGAGCGATGTGTTTCTTGGCGATTTGCCATTGTGGTCCGACCCTAACGCACGTACCGTACTGGAAGAACTGTGCGTTAAGCACGACGTACCGATGGATGTTCTCGAAGAGCTGGTTGGTATCCAGCGTGAGCGTTCAGGCGAAGAGCGTGCACATAACGTGTACCCCCGTATCGAAGAAGTCCTGAGTGAGTGTGGTCAGCCAAATCGATGGTCCTCTGGTCAATTTTTTTGAGGGTCCGTCAGGCGAATGCTTTTCTACAGTTTCTCATTAATATTCATATAGTTTACCACTTTCCAACCCCTCGTTTGCTGGGCGCCAAATGCGCCAATCTTTTGCGCACCCTTCAAGGTGCCTGTCCATGGCTACGCTCATGCCCAGCTGGTTTGGATAGCGCTTGAAACTTACGATTACTGGATAATTTTGGACCTCCTCAATATCCTGCAAAAACGGTGTCATTCTCTGCGGGGAATCTACGGCCCTCTTTTTTCAAGAAAATTCGAGGCGCAGATAGAGGCGACAGGAACACCAGCGCGTAGAGCAATTGCTGCGTACAGTCTCCGACAAACCGCTCTATCAGCCCGCCAGGCAGATCTTGTCGGGGAATCGGTGGAAGTATGATGGCCCCCTCTGCCCGCCAAAGTGGGGTGCGTACCAACGCCTCACGCCACCATAGCCGCCATCTGGCCAGGGTACGTTTGGAAACGCCCAGCAGGGACCGCAATTTGTCATGCTGGGCTTTCTTGGCCTTTCCGGGCTGCAGGACGGAGATAAGCAGCATACTGGTCATTGCGTATCGTCTTCTGCCAAAACCGTACCGAAGGCGGTGTTACGCGTTTTCGGCAGGTTTCACAGCAGAAGCTGTGCCGATGTACCGAGATGGGTGCGTCCCCAGATTCACCGCGTAGCAGTCGAGGAAAGCGGGCACTATGCAGCTTGCCACCACAATAAGGGCACCCTTTCGACTTTCTTTCTTCCGCTAGTTGCAGATCCATGGCTGTCACTGTGACCTGCCATTTTGCGTCCTGTGCCAAATGTAACACCGTTATGCACCACCTTCTCTGTGAACCGAAGACAGACCATAACTTTCTTTCAATCTGATTTTCAAGAGGATCGATACGGAGCCGTTATAATGATCACAATAAACGATGGGCCATGCCTACCGCCCCTCACGCTACGTGACCAAAAAGGCTTCCAACTCCATCACTATCACTGACCGCTCTCAGTCAATTTCCGAAACCTTTGTGATAATACTGAGCGACAATCTGGCTTACCAACATCCAAGGGTGTTCATGTGTTTTCGCCGAACGACAAGGGGATGGAATAATTCAGCTTAATCTCATCCTCTCCCGGATCTTCCTGTTTCGTGTAGGCATTAGAGATGTGGGCAATTTTCAGTCCGAAACGCGACTTATTGGCAAACTGATAGTCTAGACTCAACTCCAATCGGAACTGGCAAGTACCATCCAGGTATTTACCTCGACCCTGATGATATCCACCCATAGTGAGAACGGGTATCAACACCCAATGGTTCCATGCGATATCCGAGTAAAATCCGGTATACCCCATGAATCCACCATCAGTATTGGCAACAATTCCATAAGGTGCACCGACACCGAACAGCTTGGCGGCTGTCTGGTATTCTAGATCAATCTCCGGCAATGTCGCGTTACCGCGATGCCTGGGACCAGGAACCACTCCAGCAGCGTTAAAGGCTCCGACGCCGACATTAAAATACGCAGGACCGCCCCGAATCACATGCAAGCCTCCAGCCATGGTCCATGTTTGTCCAGCAACTATAAGTATTAGCGCACCAACACCTTAAACGACTAACCTTGTTTTTTAAGTAACACATGCTCTCCTTAAGCAATCTCTTCTTTTTACATGGCGCGCCAAATGATAATGGCGGCAACTCTGCCGACTACTGGAGGATTGCCGCTTCCTCATCTAGTGGTTTACTGTGTGAGATTTTACTAAATTGGCACATATTCCTTATTATTATAAATATTGACCATCAATCTATTCTTATTGGCAAAGCTAATAATCTCAGAAAATGCTGTAGGCTGCTCATATTTTAGGAACTCATTCATAATGATACAATAATTACCGTTCATTAACATTGTCCCAATATGCTTAGCGTACCGAATTTTATGGTCTCTGCCAAAATTCGTCAATCCAACGCCCTCAATGAGCATTTCAGCCCACGACGAAGGTCGAAATTTTTCCCCATCACCTGTGATGCCATAAATAACAATCAGTGTTGGTCTATTTGTTTCATTATCCATATCGACCATCGATCCGCGGCTTTATGAGCATGGGCGTATAAACAACGACAAAAGCGACGAAGGCAATAATCCACAGAACTTGCGACACCTCAATCCACATTCGGTACTGCATTGGCGCGATTATTGGTATAATGACGCGCACAATGGCGCCAAGAAGCAACGAAGAGAACATCCAGTTCAAGGCTACTGGTGGCGTAAAGATGTTTCTCCCTGTATGCCCCAGAGAGACTCTCGCCATCATACCAATGGTCATCATGCCTACCCCACCGTACGCAAAAGCATGAATTCCCAACATGGGATTGATGGGTATCCAATGAATAAGCGCCGTCAAGGTAAATCCAATGAATATCCACCCATAAGCCAGATAAATGCTCCATAATAACGGCTTACGCCAAATGCCTGGGGTATACCATCCGACCATTTGTAGAACCTGCAAAATAGCTAACGCGATGGCCACAAAAACAGTAATTCTCGAAATCGGATCCCATACAACAGCTACAATAAAAACCATCATAAGAATCATGCTGCTGACGTTTAGCCACGGCCGGACGCTCAAAACAACTGGGTAACCAACACCCCTTTCAATAAAGAACGGTATTACCCTCTGTCCCATCAGCATGATAAGTGCGACAATTAGATAGAGGCCAGAAAACAACCCAATTCGTGTCAGCTCAGGATACCCCCAGATTAGGCCTATATAAAACAATGCGTTGCTTGTCGTCACCAGTAATAACGTAGACCATATCCCGATCTGTTTCCACTGCTTGGCGCGGACAATCGGATACAGCAAGACGACGCAGGCTGTGATATTAAATAAAAGATCGAGCAGCGCCATGATAATCAGCGCGCCGGGTAGATCGGTAAACGGCATTATGCGTGCTATAAGCCAGGATAGGCCCAGTAACAATAATCCATATCCACGAAACGTCTGGTGGTCAGTCCAATTTCTGACCGCTGTTAACAAAAAGCCAACAGCTACGACCATGGAATACCCAAATACCATTTCATGGGCATGCCACAAGATAATCGGAAAATTGCCATTATCAAGAAACTGCGTTCCTTGATAATAGAACCAAAACCAGGCCGATATAGCAAGAACAGAGAATACCGTCCCTAACAAGAAAAAGAGACGAAACCCAAGATGGAGAAGGGCAAAACGATAGTCTTTACTGGTTTCTATGGTTGCCACGAGTTCCTTCCTAGCCGAAAAAATCAATGTTTCTACCAAGTATATTGCAATATAAAAATAACCTTATGCTGTGGGATTGCAGAAAAGGTTCATGGTGCAAACCCCCTGAAAAACCCCACTTGTTCGGCTCTATTCATTTTGTGTACTTACCCTGCGGAGAACGCGTGCCGATCTCGGACACATAGATAACTGCACTATGCAGACAAAAACCGTTCGAACTGCAAACAGGAGTCCGGCAACCCTTGGCTCAGAGCTAATTCCGTTACGCCCTGGACCAGGCGCGTTGATCCGCAAACATACAGGTCCGGTAAAACCGCTAGGCTGCTGCTCAGGTCATCGCGCAAGGCATTGATTACGCTGCCCCGATAATCCGCCCACTGATTGCCAGGACGTGAAAGGCACATCTTAACCTGCAGTTGGGGAAGTTTATCCTGAATCTGGCGGATTTCCTCCTGACAAAAGAGTTCGTCTTCATATCTCGCGCCGAAGTACAGACGTGCCGGAAGCATTTCGCCCCAATCTGCCATGCGTCGCAGCATCGACAGTAGCGGCACGAGACCTGTCCCGCCACCAACGAACCAACGTGGCCGCAGAC
>DAIEIW010000010.1:0-12882 GCA_027351205.1 Acidithiobacillus sp. | reverse complement strand
CTGACCGCCGAAAAATTCATGCTGGATGGGCGCCATACCGGCACCGGCGGCGGCAATCACATGACGCTCGGCGGCGCCACCCCCGGCGACAGTCCCTTTTTGCGCCGCCCCGATCTGCTGCAGAGCCTCATCACCTACTGGCAGCATCACCCGGCCCTGTCCTATTTTTTCAGTGGCATGTTTATCGGCCCCACCAGTCAATCGCCGCGGGTAGATGAGGCGCGCCATGAGGCCCTTTACGAGCTGGAGATCGCTTTTGCTCAGGTGCCGCCCGGTACCGTGCCGCAGCCATGGCTGGTGGACCGTCTTTTCCGCAATCTGCTGGTGGACATTACCGGCAACACCCACCGCGCCGAAATCTGTATCGACAAGCTCTATTCGCCGGTCGGGACCGCCGGCAGGCAGGGGCTGGTGGAACTACGGGCCTTCGAGATGCCACCCCACGCACGCATGAGCCTCGCGCAGCAACTGCTGGTGCGCAGCCTCTTGCTGCGTTTCTGGGAAACCCCCTATCGTCATGAACTGGTGCGCTGGGGCACGGCCCTCCATGATCGCTTCATGCTACCCCATTATATCTGGGAGGACCTGCGCGATGTTTGCGCGGACCTGCAGGAACACGATATTCCCTTCCGTCTCGACTGGCTGGCGCCCTTCTCCGAGTTTCGCTTTCCACGACATGGTCACGTCCGGATCGGCGATATCGACATAGAATTGCGCGCCGCCATCGAACCCTGGCACGTTCTCGGCGAAGAGATGACCGGCAGTGGCACGGCGCGCTATGTGGATTCATCGGTCGAACGGCTGCAGGTGCAGGTAACGGGCATGACTCCGGGACGCCATGTGCTCGCCTGCAACGGACGACGGGTGCCACTGCAGGCCACTCGTGCCCACGATGCGCAGGTAGCCGGGGTACGCTACCGCGCCTGGCAACCGCCATCCGCGCTGCACCCCACCATTCCGGTGCATACGCCGCTGACTTTTGACCTGATCGACACCTGGAATGGGCGTAGCGTGGGCGGCTGCAGCTACCACGTCATGCATCCCGGCGGACGCAATCCGGAGGCCTTCCCGGTCAATGCCTGGGAAGCGGAGGCGCGGCGCCAGAGCCGCTTCACCACGACCGGCCACAGTCAGGGCCCGCAACCGGAGCCGATCCTGCAGGGTCCGGGCGAGAGCCTTTTCGTGCCAACCGGCAGCGGTGAGCACGCCTGGCTGCCCCCCCATGCGGAAGATCAACCAGACTATCCTCATACCCTGGACCTACGCATGGCGCGGCCCATGGCATCAGGCTGAAAGACTGCATCGAACATGGCACGCTTCCTGCTTCATAAATACTGATCATGGTCATGTGATCACTCCTCCTCAAGTGGCTTCCAGGGCGGTTATTCCGCCCTTTTTTTCGTCCTCAAGGCAAACTTTCTTGCAAACCATATGCAGAACAATATGTTAAAAACTATTGCCATTCCCGAACCAACCATCTACCGGGGATAAAGCACCCGCGCTGCACTGGCGCGCCCCCAGGTTCTGCACCATACTTGTGCAATGGCGCACCACTCCAGCGCACCCTATTCGGGGTGATTGCACGCTGTCATCTCCATGGTAGAACGGCAGGCAACTGGAGCAGCAAATGTCAGACTGGCACAGGAAATGCTAGTTTCATGGTGTACCCAGGGGGTCTTCCCCATGAGCGAACCGCGACGACCGATGGCAGGTCTAAGTAATCGCAGACGCGGCAATGCCGCAAGGAGTGGCAAATGGCGTTATTCGACCGTTACCAGGAGCGTTTCCTGCAGCAGCAGGAAGTCACCCTTTCCATCGATGCCTATCTCGACCTTTGTGCCCGGGAGCCCATGGCTTACGCCACCGCCGCGGAGCGGATGCTGGCGGCCATCGGCGAGCCACAGGTGGTGGACACCCAGGCTGATCCCCGGCTGTCGCGCATTTTCATGAACCGTAAACTGCTCACCTATCCCGCCTTCAAGGACTTCTATGGCATTGAAGACGTGGTGGAAAACCTCGTCGCGTATTTCCGTCACGCAGCGCAGGGACTGGAAGAGCGCAAACAGATTCTCTATCTGCTCGGTCCGGTGGGCGCCGCCAAATCGTCTCTGGCGGAACGCCTGAAGAGCTTGATGGAGCACTATCCCATCTACTGCCTCGCTGCCCATGGCAGGGTATCGCCACTCTTCGAGTCACCCCTCGGCCTCTTTGACCGGGATGAAGATGGTCCGGTGCTGGAAGACCGTTTCGGCATTCCCTCCCGCGCCCTCAATGGCGTAATGTCCCCCTGGGCCGCCAAACGACTGCGCGAGTTCGGCGGTGACATTCGCAAGTTCACCGTGCATCGCCTGATGCCGTCGCAGTTGCACCAGATCGGCATCACCAAGGTGGAACCGGGCGACGAGAACAATCAGGATATTTCCAGCCTCGTCGGCAAAGTGGATATCCGCAAGCTGGAAGATTTCTCCCAGGACGATCCCGACGCCTATTCCTATGCGGGCGGTCTCAACGTCGCCACCCAGGGCGTGCTGGAGTTCGTCGAGATGTTCAAGGCGCCCATCAAGATGCTCCACCCCCTGCTGACGGCCACCCAGGAGGGCACCTACAACGGTACCGAAGGTTTCGGCGCCATGCCGTTCCAGGGCATCATCCTGGCCCACAGCAATGAATCGGAATGGTCCGCTTTCCGCAATAACAAGCGCAACGAGGCGTTCCTCGACCGCGTCTATATCGTCAAGGTGCCCTATTGCCTGCGCGTCACGGAGGAGACGCAGATCTACCACAAGCTCCTCGAAAGCAGCGCCCTCAACGCCGCCCCCTGCGCCCCCGATACCATGGACATGCTGGCCCGTTTCTCCGTCCTCAGTCGTCTCAAAGAGCCCGGCAACAGCAGCCTGTGGTCCAAGATGGAGGTCTACGATGGCAAGTCCCTCAAAGATAGGGACCCCAAGGCCAAAAGCCTGCAGGAATATCGTGACGCGTCCGGCGTGGACGAGGGCATGGACGGCATTTCCACGCGCTTCGCTTACAAAATCCTGTCACGCACCTTCAACTTTGACAGCGACGAGATAGCGGCCAACCCGGTACACCTCCTGCATGTGCTGGAAACGCAGGTCCGTGCCGAACAGTTTCCTGCAGAACTGGAATCCCGCTATCTCGCCTTCCTCAAGACCGAACTGGCCCCCCGTTATGCCGAGTTCCTCGGACTGGAAATTCAGAAGGCCTATCTGGAGAGTTATGGCGATTACGGCCAGAATCTCTTTGACCGCTACATCCAGTACGCCGATTTCTGGTTGCAGGATACGGAATTCCGTGACCCCGATACCGGGCAACTCATGGACCGCAGTCTGCTCAACGAAGAACTGGAAAAGATCGAGAAACCGGCGGGCATCGCCAACCCCAAGGATTTCCGCAACGAAGTAGTGAACTTCGTGCTGCGGGTCAAGGCATCCAACGACGGCGTCAGCCCGGCCTGGACCAGTTATGAGAAGCTGCGCGCGGTCATCGAGAAGAAGATGTTTGCCAATACCGAGGACCTGCTGCCGGTGATTTACTTCGGCAAAAAGAGTTCCTCGGATGACGAACGCAAACATCAGGACTTTGTCGCGCGAATGACTTCCAAGGGCTATACCGAAAAGCAGGTACGCCTGCTGGTGGACTGGTATATGCGTTATCGCAAGCATCATTAGAGGCCCCGCGCCATCGCAGAGAGGGCCAACGGCCCGCGCTTCGACCTGCCCCGATATCCTGCCCGCACCCGCGGGCTTTTTTTGACCGGGATGGCCGACTCCACCATAGCGCAGCGGATAGAACGCACCATTTTGGTGCGCCAGGCATTCCGGGTCTCCTGTCACGATCCATAACCCCTTATTTTTCCTTAGTCTGCTAGGCTTGCACACTTATTGCTTGACGCTATCTGAGTAACCACGGGGCGAACGGCCCCATAACGGGCAAAAAAAGGAGCGACAAGATGCAGAAGGGAGCGAAACACCCATTTTTACCGATGGCGTCGGGAATCGGCGCATGGATTTGGTTGGCCAGCCCACTGGCCCAGGCCGATACCACCCCACCCTTTAACAGCGGCGATACGGCATGGATGCTGAGCTCCACGGCTCTGGTGCTGCTCATGACCGTCCCCGGCCTCGCCCTCTTTTATGCGGGCATGGTGCGCAAGAAAAATGTCCTGGCCACGGCGGCGCAGAGTTTCGCCATCACGGCCCTGGTTTCCGTACTGTGGATGTTCATAGGCTACTCACTGACCTTCACCTCAGGCAATGCTTTCATGGGCGGGCTGAGTCGGCTTTTCCTCAACGGCATGGGCCTGGATTCCGCCAATGGTCTGGCCCCCACCATTCCGGAATCGGTTTACATGACCTTTCAGATGACCTTCGCCATCATCACGCCGGCCCTGATTGTCGGCGCCTTTGCTGAACGGATGAAGTTCTCCGCCCTGCTCTGGTTCACCGGGCTCTGGTCGTTGCTGGTCTATGCGCCCATCGCGCACATGGTCTGGGGCCCGGGCGGCTGGCTGGCTGCGGATGGCGTCCTCGACTACGCGGGCGGCACAGTGGTGCATATCAACGCCGGTATCGCCGGGCTGGTCGCAGCGCTCGTCATGGGCAAGAGGATCGGTTACCGGCATGACGCCATGCACCCCAATAATCTGATGTATACCCTGATCGGCGCATCCCTGCTCTGGGTGGGCTGGTTCGGCTTCAACGCCGGTTCGGCAGTGGCAGCCAGCGACCGCGCGGGGATGGCCATGTCCACTACCCAGATTGCGACCGCAGTGGCGGCCCTCTCCTGGATGTTTGCGGAATGGCTGGCGCGCGGCAAGCCGACGGTGCTGGGCATGACTTCCGGCGCTGTAGCCGGTCTGGTTGCCATTACCCCCGCCTCGGGTTTTGTCGGCCCCATGGGTGCATTGTGGATCGGCCTTGCGGCGGGCGTCATCTGTTTCTGGGCTGCGGTCTACCTGAAGAACCTGTTGGGTTACGACGATTCTCTGGATGCCTTCGGCGTCCATGCCATCGGCGGCATCATCGGCGCGTTGCTGACCGGCGTTTTCGCGGTGAAGGCCATCGGTGGTACAGCGGGTATGCTGGAAGGGAATACCGGACAACTGCTCATTCAGGCGACGGGTGTTGGTGTCACGATTGTCTATGATGCCATCGTCAGCTTCGTCATCCTCAAGGCCATCGACTGGACCCTTGGCCTGCGCGTCATAAGTGAGCAGGAACGGGACGGGCTGGATATCACCCAGCACGGTGAGCAGGTCTACGAATAAACCGTGTTCCCGGTGGACCGTCCATGGGGGAGGTCCACCGTAACCATCCGCCTCATTTTGGGTCATAATGAGGGTGAGGCGTCGCCAGCAGGGAGTCTGTCATGAGCATGATCATCGACCGGCGCAGTTCCGGAACCCGATCCACGGCCAATCAGGATCGCCTGCAAAGACGTGTCCGCGCCCGACTCAAGGTCGCCGTCGAAAAAATGGCCCGCTCCGGCTCCATCGAGGATCTGGCCAATACTGACCAACCCGTTTCCATCCCCACCCGCGATCTCCATGAACCCAGCTTTCGCCGCGACCTCAGCGATACCTCCTGGGAGCGGGTATTACCCGGTAACAAGGAATATCAGCGTGGCGACGAAATCAGCAAGCCCGAGGGGGGCGGTTCCGGCAAGGGTCGGGAGGGTTCTCCGGACGGTCTGGGGGAAGACGAAGTCGCCATCGTCCTCTCCGCCGACGAGTTTCTGGACCTGCTTTTTGACGGGCTGGCGTTACCCAATCTGCGTAAAATGGCACAGGGGGATATCCAGACCGATCAATGGCGGCGGGCTGGTTTCATCAAGGACGGCAGCCCTTCCCGCATGCACGTCGGCCGCACCATGCGTGCTGCCCGTGCCCGCCGGCTGGCTTTGCGTGCCGGAAAACGCCGCGAATTGCAGGATCTGCTGGATGCTCGCAACGTCCTGCAGGAGGAGATTCAAGGCCGTCTGGCACAGAAGCAAGATGTCTCCGTAGAGCAGGAGCGCCTCAGCGAACTGGATCATCAGATTGACGCGCTAGAGCGCAAAATCAAAGCGATTCCCTTCATCGACGAGGCCGACCTGCGCTTCGCCCATATCGACCAGCAGCCCCACCCCATTACCAACGCGGTGATGTTCTGCGTCATGGACGTTTCGGGCAGCATGGGCGAAAAGGAAAAGGACCTGGCCAAGCGCTTCTTTCTGCTGCTGTATCTGTTCCTGCACCGGCATTATCAGGCCGTGCAGATCGTCTTCATCAAGCACCACAGTACCGCCTCTGAGTGCACTGAACAGGCCTTTTTCGGCGCCCGCGAGGGAGGTGGAACGCTGGTCTCTCCGGCCATCATCCTGAGTGAAGAAATCATGCAACAACGCTTCCCCCCGGACCGATGGAATGTCTATCTGGCACAGGTATCCGACGGTGATAATTATTTTGCCGACAACGCCATGGTGGAAGAGCACCTCCTGAACCTGCTGCCGCGCCTGCGCAACCTCTTCTATCTGGAGGTCAACCGGGACAGCGAGAGTGATCTTCTGCGACTCTACGATGCCATTGCCCAGGACTTCCCGGAGCTGGTCACCGCCCGTGCCAGCGAGCGCGAGGATATCTACCCGATGTTCCGGACACTCTTTGCCACTGAGGAGACGCCAAGCCATGTCTAGGTTCCTCTTTACCGACAATGACTGGACCTTCGCGCGGATCGATGCGGTCACCGAAGAAATTGCGGCCATCGCCGCGGAAGAACTTCAGCTCGACACCTATCCCAACCAGTTGGAGATCATCAGCGCCGAGCAGATGCTCGATGCCTATGCCTCCATCGGGCTTCCGGTCTATTACGCCCACTGGTCCTTCGGCAAGCAGCGTGCCATCGAATCCGGGCAGTACCGTCGCGGCGAAATGGGTCTGGCGTATGAACTGGTGATCAACAGCAACCCCTGCATCAGCTACCTCATGGAAGAAAACACCATGACCATGCAGACTCTGGTGATCGCCCATGCGGCTTATGGGCATAACGCCTTTTTCAAGAACAATGTCTTCTTCCGGCAATGGACGGATGCGGAGGGCATTCTGGACTATCTGGCGTTCGCCCAGCGCTACATCGCCCGCTGCGAGGAACGCTACGGGATCGACACGGTAACCGACGTATTGGATGCAGCCCATGCCATCAGCCGCAACGGCGTGGATCGCGCCCGCCGCCCGCGCCAGCTCTCGGCCCGCGAGGAAGAGCAACGCCGCGAAGAACGTGAACGCTACCTGCAGCAGCAGCTCCTGGAAATATGGCGCACCCTGCCTCCGCATAACACCAGCCAGCCCCTCGATTCCACCGTATTCCCGCCGGCCCCCCAGGAAAACCTGCTCTATTTCATCGAAAAAAACGCCCCACACCTGGAGGGCTGGAAGCGGGAAATACTGCGTATCGTGCGCAAGATCGCCCAGTATCTCTACCCCCAGGGACAGACCAAGATCATGAACGAGGGCTTCGCGTGCTTCGTGCATTACCACATCCTGCACAGCCTGCATGCCCGGGGGCTGATTACCGACGGCACCCTGCTGGAGTTTTACGCCAGCCACACCGCCGTCACCTTCCAGCCAGACTTTGACGATCCGCGCTACAGCGGAATCAACCCCTATGCCCTGGGTTTTGCCGTGTTCCAGGACATCAAACGGATTTGTCTCGCGCCCACGGACGAAGACCGCCGCTGGTTTTCCTTTGCCGGAGACCCCGACTGGCGCAAGCAGATTCACTTCGCCATGCGTGAATTCCGTGACGAAAGCTTCGTCCTGCAATACCTCTCGCCCAAGGTCATGCGCGACCTGCACCTCTTTGCCCTGAGCAACGACCCAGACGCTACGGCGTACCGGGTCAGCGCCATCCATGATGACGCTGGCTATCAGTATCTGCGCCAGGCTTTTGCCCGGCAAATCGCTGAAAGCACCCGCCCGCCGGACATTCAGATCGTGTCCGTGGATCGCTGGGGGGACCGCCATCTGCGTCTACGGCAGATGGATTCTCAGCCCCTCGATCAGGATGAAGCCCAAAAGACCCTCCATTTGATTCACGGCCTCTGGGGGTATGATGTTCATCTGGACATGGAAGACCTTTCCCTGAGCGAATCCGTCGCGCCCTGAAGATCCGATTCCGACCACCCCAAAGTTTGCACCATAACAGTGCGTAGCGCATCGACATGGTGCACCAAACACAGCAACTTCCTCGTCATTTTCCAAAAAACGTTATGTTATCGTCTGTTATTAAGTTGGCACCAAGTTTGCTAGAAGCTTCCCGTAATTCACACCAACGGGAGCAGCAAACATGAAGAGTTCCAAAAGGAGTTGTCGTCATAAAATCATCCCGCTGACCCTGCTCGCCCTATCGCCGCTGGCGATCGGGACTGGTCATGCATCACCTCTGGCTTTGCCCAGTCCCCTGACCTTCGACGCCGGCCCTTTGGGCACGCTGAACGTGCAGGGCGTGGCGAGCGGCTATGGCGTCTGGCAGGACAACAAGTTCGCTCCCACCACTTCCGGGCCGGCAAACACTCCGGCAACCAAATCTGCTTCCGCCGATATCAGCAACGGCCAGGTAATCATCCAGAAGAACTCCGGCCTGGTGCAATTCTATCTGCAGGCAGGGGCGTATAACGTCATAACCTTGGGCTCCAGCTATTTCTCCACCGGCACCTTCACCCAGAACACCTTCGGCGCCCTGCCCGTCGGCTATGTCGAGATCGCGCCGACCGACAACTTCAATGTCCAGATCGGCAAGCTCCCGACCCTGATCGGCGCGGAATACACCTTCAGCTACCAGAACTGGAACATTGAGCGCGGCCTGCTCTGGGGTCAGGAGAATGCCGTCAACAAGGGCATCCAAGCCAATTACACCATGGGGCCGGTCACCGCGTCCCTCTCCTGGAATGATGGCTTCTATTCCAACCGCTTCAACTGGGTGACGGGCGCCCTGACCTGGGCCATCAACAAGAAAAATAGCGTCTTCTTCCAGGCCGGCGGCAATATGGGGCATACGAATTTCTCCTATTCATCCATTGCCACCACGCCGCTGCAGAACAACGAGAGCATTTACGATCTGGGCTACACCTATACCGGTGAAAACCTCGTCGTGACGCCTTATGTGCAGTACACCTCCGTTCCGGCGAGCGCGATGAGCCTAGCTGGATATAACGGGAGCCAAAGCACCATCGGCGCGGCCGTTTTGGCGGATTACAGCCTGACCAATACCGTCTCCGTGGCCGGCCGCGTGGAATACATCGCCAATTCCGGCAACCCCACCGACGGCAACGCTAGCCTCACCGGCTTCGGCCCGAGATCCCACGCCTGGTCGCTGACCGTGACGCCGACTTATCAGGACGGCGGCTTTTTCGCGCGGGCGGAGCTGTCTTATGTTACTGCGTCTATGCAGAGCGGTATTGGTTTCTCGGGTACCAACGGCCTCGCCCAGACCCAACTCCGGGGCATGGTCGAAACCGGCTTCATGTTTTAACCCCGGGGTCGTTGCCCCCGCGATGTTCCAACCCTGAGCAAGAGGTGTCGTCATGAAATTGATTACTGCCATAGTTAAACCCTTCAAGCTTGATGATGTCCGTGAGGCATTATCGGCTGTCGGGATCCAGGGCCTCACGGTAACCGAAGTCAAAGGCTTCGGGCGCCAAAAAGGTCATACCGAACTCTACCGCGGCGCGGAATACGTGGTGGATTTTCTCCCCAAGGTCAAGATCGAGGCGGTAATCAACGATGACGCCGTCGACCAGGCCGTTGAAGCCATCGAAAAAGGTGCCCGCACCGGCAAGATTGGTGACGGCAAAATCTTCGTCTCCGAAGTGCTGGAGACCATCCGTATCCGCACCGGGGAATCCGGTAACGATGCGCTGTAACCACTTATAACCGTTTTACAACCGCTCCGAATCCTTATAGGGAGGAATTTCTTCATGTCAGTAGCTTGGCTTAATACCGGCGACAATGCGTGGCAGCTTACCGCAGCGACCGTCGTTGGCTTGCAGAGTGTTCCCGGGCTCGTCGTCCTGTACGCGGGCATCGTCAAGAAGAAGTGGGCCGTCAACTCCGCTTTTATGGCCTTTTATGCCTTTGCCGCAGTACTGATCGCATGGGTCCTCTGGGCCTACAATATGGGTTTCGGTAATCAGTGGTTTCCTTTTGTCGGCATGCCGCATCCTATCATCAGTATGCAGGATGAACTCAAACAGGCCCTGATTCCGGCCTCCAACACCAGCGCCGCGTTTCCCATGTCCACCATGGTGTATTTCCAGTTTGTCTTTGCCGCCATTACTCTGGTGATCATGGCCGGCGCAGTATTGGGACGGATGAGCTTCAAGGCATGGATGATTTTCGTTCCCTTATGGCTCACCTTCTCCTATACCGTTGGCGCCTTCAGTTTGTGGGGTGGCGGTTTCCTCTCCAGCCTCGGCGTCATTGATTACTCCGGTGGTTATGTCATTCATCTTTCTGCAGGTGTCGCGGGCTTTGTGGCAGCCGCGGTGATTGGACCACGCCTCGCTCGTGACCGCGAAAACTTCCAGCCCAACAACGTACTGCTGATGTTGGTCGGTGCCGGTATCCTCTGGCTCGGCTGGAACGGCTTCAACGGTGGTGATCCCTACGCTGCCAGCCGCGATGCGGGTGCGGCGGTACTGAACACCAATATCGCCACAGCGGTCAGCGTCATTGTCTGGACCATCATGGACATCTTCTACTTCAAGAAGCCATCTGTCATTGGTGCCGTGCAGGGTATGATCACCGGGCTGGTGGCTATCACCCCGGCGGCAGGCGTGGTCGATGGCTGGGGTGCGATTGCCATCGGCATCAGCTCCGGCATCATCCCCTGGCTCAGCATGAACCTGCTCGGCAAAACCGCGCTGTTCCGCAAGGTGGATGACACCCTGGGTGTCTTCCATACCCATGCGGTGGCGGGTCTCCTCGGTGGTGTGATGACCGGTTTGCTGGCGACCAAGGCGGGTTGTGCAGCCTTCAGCCTGAGCACCCCGGGCGGCGCCATTGAGGGTAACTGGCATCAGGTCTGGCTACAACTCGTCGGTGCAGCATTCATCATCGTGCTGAATATCGTAGTGACGTACATTCTGCTCAAGCTCATCAGTCTGGTCGTGCCTCTGCGCATGTCTGAAGAAGAACTGCTGATCGGCGATGATGCGGTGCATGGCGAGGAGGCCTACGCTTTCTTCGGTGACGGCGAACGCCGGCCGGTGGCTGGTGACTGAACGCTACCCCCAACACCCCTACGGTCATACAACACGGCGGGCAACCGCCGTGTTGTATGCCGTCATGGCACACCGGCTACACTGAAGGGCCTGCATCATGACCAAGATTCTTGTTTTTCAGCATCATCCGGAAGAAGGGCTGGGAAGCCTGCACAATATTCTTTCGGCACAGGGGCATCGAACGGACGTACGCCGCCTCGATCTGGGCGTGCCGGCTCCCGATGACTTAGCCGACTATGGCGCCTTGATCATCATGGGTGGACCCATGAGCGTCCACGATACGGACCAGTACCCATGGCTGCTCACCGAGCAACAAATCATTCGTCGGGCAGTGGTCGAAGAACTCCCCGTCCTGGGACACTGCCTCGGCGGGCAACTGATTGCCCAAGCGATGGGCGGCCAGGTAACCCCTAATCCGGACGGCCCGGAAATCGGCTGGTGGCCCGTCACCAAGACCCCGGAAGCGATGGGCAGCACCTGGTTAACAGAGCTTCCCGACACGTTTACGCTCTTTCACTGGCATGGCGAGACCTTTTCCCCGCCATCCGGCGCAGTGTCCCTGCTTTCCAGCGACCTTTGCGCCCAGCAGGCCTTTGCCATCGGCAAGCACTGCCTGGCGCTTCAAGGCCACCCGGAGGTCACTCCCGCCACGGTGCAAGCCTGGACGGAAAGCATGGCGGATGACTTACAACAAATCGGTGCGGGCGTACAGAGCCGCCAGACCATTCACGACCATCTGGAGCGCCGATGTGAAGCGTTGCTGGCCAGCGCTGCGGCACTCTACCGCCCATGGTTGGAGCAGTTGCGCTGACTGTTCAACGTCACCATGTCTCGGTCATTTGGTCAATCAGCAAACGGTGCAACGCCATGCTTTCATTCGGATCACGCCCATCGGGCGTGATCAACCACAAGTCACCATACCGCATTCAGGGCCGCGCAATGGCCTGCCCTACATACTGCCCTATCCAGTGCTCGATCTCTTCCACCTCACGGAGGTGCCCATACAGACCAATACGTGCCGAAAACTTTGTCACTGCGGCACCCTTGGTTTGCAGGGTGATCAGGATGGCGTTACCCTCCGGATCGTAGCCATGCACTTCTACGGTATCGGGATTGATCTGTTTGGATCCGGTGAACTGCATTCCCGCCTGGGGCAGTGCCCTCTCAGCCGCTGCCGTGACGACGCTGAGAGATGCCGGATAAAAAGTGTAGTACGGTACGGGGTTGACTTGCGGAGCCCAACTGGCGGTGCAGCCACTCAGCCCAAGAGCCAGCACCAAAGAAGCTACTGCAAGGCGTAAGGATAGGGTCATAGCATTCTCCATAGCGAAATTATGAGGCTGGTCCGGGGTGAACCCGGCTTTCCCATTATACGGCAAAAGACCGCGCAGGGGATTCCTTCGGGAAAGGACTCACCATGACGGCGCCCCCGCTGCCGGAGCAGGCATCGCGATCAACCGGACCGCAGGAGTGTATCCCATTCACCACACTGGTATGCCTGTGGAATTTTGCATCATAATGAGGCGTAACTGGCTCAAGACTATATGAGGAGATGATGACCATGAACACTGCACGCTGGTTAATGATTGCTGCACTGCCCCTGAC
>DAIEIW010000008.1:0-11802 GCA_027351205.1 Acidithiobacillus sp. | reverse complement strand
GACCGTCTGCTGGAACACTACAACAGGAGCAGTCATTATGGGTGAAAGGCGCGAGCAGTGATCCGAGTGCTGGTGCTCAACAGCAAAGGGGGTGCCGGAAAAACAACCGTCGCCACCAACCTCGCCAGCCTGCTGGCGCTGCGCGGTTCGGTGCTCCTCGCCGATCTGGATCCCCAGCGCTCGTCCAGCACCTGGGCCGGGCGGCGATCGGAACACCTGCCGAAGCTATCCGTCATTACAGATGCAGACCGGGATTTCCGCGATTATCCACCCAGAGATTTTGTGGTCTTTGATGCCCCTGCCGGTCTCAAGAAAGGGCGTCTGGAAGACATGCTGGGCGAGGTGGAAGCGCTGCTGGTGCCCATCGGACCATCTTCTTTCGATATGGACGCCAGCCGCGTCTTCCTGGAACAACTGAAGGAAATAAAACGCTTTCGTAAGGGAAAAGTGCGCATGGGCGTGATTGCCAACCGGGTGAATGCGCGTACCAGGGGCGGACAGCATTTGCAGACCTTTCTTGCGGATTTGCGGTTGCCGGTAGTGGCCACCCTGCGCGACAGCGAACTTTACGTGCGGGCAGCACAACTGGGCGCGGGAGTGGCAGACCTGCGCGCCGCCGAAACCCGGGCCGAGCTGCCGCAATGGGTGCAGATTCTGCGTTTCGTGATGGAGGGGAAATATGGAACAGGAGCTTAAACTGCAAATACTGGACCCCTCCCCCGCCACCTGGGAAAAGATTTGCAAATTCCCGTTGCTCGCACTGGGGAAAGCCCCCGCCCTGAAACTGCATGCGATCTATTATGACAGCCGAGACGGCGCCTTGCGGCGCGCGAAGCTCGCGTATCGGGTGCGTCGAGAAGGTAAGGAGTGGATCGCCACCCTCAAGGCCGATGGACAGTCCCTGGGCGGATTGCATCAGCGCCCCGAATGGAATGTCACTGTTTTCTCCTCCGCAGCGGACCTCCGGGTGTTTACCGACCCGGACGCCGCGGCATTGCTGGCACCCTTTCTGGATTTGGCTCTGCAGGCCATCCTCGAAACCCGTTTTGAGCGACTGGAAAGCCGGGTGGATTGTGCCGATGGCAGTCAGATAGTGGTCGCCCTGGATCGTGGAGAAATCCTTGCCAGCGGCCTGTGCGAACCGATTCTCGAAGTCGAGTTGGAGTTGGCAACCGGGGAGCCTGCTGCGCTATTGGAGATGGGCGCGGAGCTATGCGCCCTTCTGCCGTTGCTGCCTGATGGGGAGAGCAAGATGTTCCGGGGGTTGCGTCTCGCCGGACTGATACCAGCCGATGCCGTTGCGCTGGGGGACAAAGCACCACCGCTACGCCGACACGAAAATGCCGGGAAGGCACTCAGCCGCCTGTTGATCGGGCAATGTCAGCAGTCTCTCACCGCAGTCAGGCAGCATGCGACCGGTAACGGCCCGGAGACCTTTCATCAGTTGCGCAAAGCCGTCCGCAGCCTACGCGCATTGCTGCGATTCTGCCGGGCGATGGATGCCGACAAGCGTCTGGAAGGTGTCGGTCAGGAGTTGGCGGACTGGTTTCACCAGCAAAGTATACGGCGTGACCATGAAGTGCTGGCCACATACTGGGCGACTTTGGCTGCCGGGACAGGCACAGAGGTCGCGCCCCTGTACGCATGGTTGAGCGCGCAGGCCGAAGCCACCCCTGCCGGGCTGGGTCACCTCGCCGCTACGATACTGCAGTTCTGGGCGCTGCTGCTGCGTGCAGCGTTGCACAGTGACGAAGACCTCCAGCACTACGCGGAAATGCATTTGCGGCGTCAGGACCGCAAATTGACGGCGGCGGGTGCTGCGGCCCAAACCCCCGCCGAGCTTCATGCCCTACGCATTCGCATCAAGAATTGGCGCTATGTAATTCTCGCACTGGGAGATATGTGGCCCAGCAAAGACAGCAAGGCGCTGCTCAAGACCCTCTCCGCTCTGCAAAAAATCTCCGGCGCCATGCATGACGCAGATATGGCAGGGCAGCATCTTGCAGGGCTGGCTACCAGCCGCAGGCACGGGCTCGCCTTCAATGCGGGGATGCTGATGGGCTATCTCCATGCCCGGGAGGTCCGGCAACGCAAAAAATTCTCCCGGCACTGGAAACGGCTGGAGAGCAGCCCCCGGCCGTGGAACTGATGCGTCGGCACCCCGTCAGTCTCTTTGCATAATGCCGACGTCTACCTTTTGTCTGGATGAGAACGCTGTATGACTTCTGCCAGATCGCGGGAAAGACCAGGCTTACCAGCCAGCATTTTCAAGGCTGCCACCATCGCCTGCTGACGCGGGGCACCATAGCGCTGCCAGCGACTGAGGGGTGTCGCCAGGCGCGCCGCAGTCTGTGGATTGATGTCATCCAGATGGCGGATCTGCTCGGCAAAGAAAGCATAACCGGAGCCATCCGCCGCATGGAAAACCGTGGGATTGGCGGCAAATGCACCGAGTACCGCACGCACCCGATTGGGCACCCGCCAGTCGAAGGCGGGATGCACCAGCAGATGTTCCACCTGCCGCAAGGTTTCCGGACGTGGCGCAGCCGCCTGTATGGCAAACCACTTGTCGATCACCAGCGGATATTCGTGCCACCTTTGGTAAAAGTCGAGGATGACGTCTTCGGCATCGTGATGCCGGTGTTGCGCCAGCAACTGGAAAGCCGCCAGCCGGTCCGTCATGTTATCGGCCTGCATATATTGCTGACGGGCGTGCAGGATCGCCCCTTCCCGGCTGCTGTCCTCACTGGCGATGAGATAACCCAGGGACAGGTTGCGCAAGCGTCGGCGGCCAATGGACAGACCGTCGCGCTGATAGGCGGCAGCAAGATCGTGATACAGACCGGTCCATTCCTTTGCGAAATGTCTGCCGATGGCACGCATCAGCCCGTCCCGGGCACGGTGGATGGCCTCGACGGCGACTACAGACATCTGTTCACCGATATAATCCTCGCCGGGGAGCGTCAACAGTTCGGCACAGAAGGCCGGGTCCACCTGACGGTCCGCCAGCGTCGCTGCGACGGCGTTCCGTAATGTGACGGGTAACGGCGCGACCGACGAATCCGCCACAGCGGCGAGCAAGGCTTTTACAGCGAGGTCCTGCATGCTTTCCCAGCGATTGAAGGGATCATCATCGTGGCATGCCAGAAAACCGTGGGCATCGTCATCCAGAGGGTCCTGCAGCCGCACCGGGGCGGAGAAGCCGCGCAGGAGGGAGGGAATCACCGGATCCGGCAAGTTCGCAAAGTTCCAGGACTGCTCCGACTGCTCCAGCAGCAACACCGTTTCGGAGGCACCACCCCCGACGCCCTCCAAAGGCACATGTTGTCCTTGGGTGTTGAGCAGCGCCATGCGCACCGGGATCGGCACCGCCTCTTTAACGGGCTGACCGGGGGTTGCCGGGGTTTCCTGATGCAGGGTAAGGGTATAGCTGTGCCGGGCAGGATCGTAGCTGCCTGTGGCCCGTAAAACGGGTGTTCCCGCCTGGCCATACCAGCGCCGAAATCCGGAGAGGTCACGCTGGTTGGCGTCTTCCATGGCGGCAACAAAGTCCTCGATGGTTACCGCATGGCCGTCGTGACGCTCGAAATACAGATCCATACCCTTCCGAAACGGCACCTTGCCGAGCAGAGTGTGCATCATCCGCACCAATTCGGCGCCTTTTTCATAGACCGTGGCGGTGTAGAAATTGTTGATCTCGGCATAGGCATCGGGCCGCACCGGATGGGCCAGCGGCCCAGCGTCTTCCGGGAACTGAGCGGCACGCAGGCGGCGTACATCGCCGATGCGCTGGACGCCGCGGGAGTTTTGATCGGCACTGAATTCCTGATCGCGAAACACCGTCAGGCCTTCCTTGAGACTGAGCTGAAACCAGTCGCGCAAGGTCACCCGGTTGCCGGTCCAGTTGTGGAAATATTCGTGGGCGATGACCGACTCGATACCCTGATAGTCGCTGTCCGTAGCCGTTTCCGGGCTGGCGAGCACATACTTGGCATTAAAAATATTGAGGCCTTTATTTTCCATCGCGCCCATATTGAAGCTGTCGGTAGCGACGATCATATAGCGGTCTAGATCGTATTCGCGGCCATAGACCTCTTCGTCCCAGCGCATGGCGCGTTTGAGGCTGTCCATGGCCTGGGCGCAGGCACCGGTATCGCGTTCCGCCACATAGATTTCCAGGGCCACGTCCCGGCCCGAAGCGGTACGGTACTGGTCGCGGACTACCGCCATATCACTGGCCACCATGGCGAAGAGATAGGCTGGCTTGGGATAGGGGTCTTCCCAGCGGGCCCAGTGCCAGCCACCCTCTTCATCACCCGTGGCCATACAGTTGCCATTGGCGAGCAATACCGGGCAACTGTCCTGCGGGGCGTGCAGGGTAACCGTGAAGCGGGCGAGGCAGTCGGGGCGGTCCAGGTAATAGGTAATACGCCGGAATCCTTCCGCTTCACACTGGGTCAGGAACTGCCCGCCCGCATGATAGAGACCGGAAAGCGCGGTGTTGGCCCGAGGATGGATGCGTACCCTGCTTTCCAGCAGGAAGGCTTCCGGAGGATTCAGCAACAGCAAACCACCCTCGGTCAGCCGATACGCGCTTTCTGCCAGCACCTGGCCATCCCGCCGGAGACTCAACAGTTCCAGAGACTCGCCATCCAGATGCAATTCCGCGACCGGCTCCGGTGCGATGCGATGCAACCGAAGGCGGGTATATACTTCGGTATTGTCTGGATCCAGGTGCACATCCAGAGCGATTTCGGAGACTTCATAGCTGGGAGCCTGGTAGTCTCCACGCCGGATTACCGCCGCTTTCGATCCCGACATATTCACTTCTGGCACGCCCCATTTTGCAGATTACCGATATGCGCAGCAAAATCCATGAAGCTTTCTTTGCCCAAGCCGTGTACCAGGGTCGGCTCACCCTTTGGATTACAGTAGATCAGGGTGGGGGTAGCCATTTCACCGCTCTCGCCCAATAGCTTGGTATTGTTTTCTACCGCGCTGAGGGTGGCGGCGGCGGGATTTTGCGCCGGTGCGATCCCCCCCTCTTCCGTCACCGTATCAAAGCCCTTTTCGTTCTTCGCCATGGCGGCAGCGGGGTCTGCGGCACCAAGAATGGCTGCGGCCTTCGGCGTGCTGCTCGGCTTGAGAAAAGCCACCACCACATAACGCACCCTGAGCTTGCCGGCGTCAATCAGCGGTTTGGCCTCTTCATAAAACTTGTGGCAGAAAATGCAGTTTGGATCGACGAAAGCGGTGATTTCCGGCCCGCCGGTGCCCAGCACAAAACTATCTGCACCAGCCGCCTTCGCTGCCAAAGCTCCTGCGCTTGCCGGTTTGGGAATCAGGCCAAGCCTCACCATCGCCGTGTGCGCTTCATCCTCACCCTGCTTGTTCAGGACCGGACCGGCAATCAGGTATTGGCCATCCGCGGTGGCAAAGGCGACAGTCGGATGTCCCTGCAGAGTCACCTCGATTCCGGTCAATCCGCCGGGGCCGGGAAACACTTTCTCGGCCTTGGCTTCCCCATGGGTCACGGAGTCCAGCAAGCTTGCCGCTGCGCCGAGGCTGATTCCCGATCCCATGCCGGGCATTACCGCAGAACGTTCCACGACGGCACCGGTGAGGCCTCCGATAATAAAAAGGCCTGCGGCCAACGCGATGGATTTTTTCTCCATGAGTGAATACGGTCCTTATGCTTTTGCGAGATGTAACGACGATATGCTTGGATTCTAAACCTGTGGCCGTGGTAAAAGCCAGACGACCCTTCCTGGTAAAGCCGGACCGCCCCAGAGGAGCCTCCTCTCCGGGCAGGGATTCCCACCGCAGAAAAGCCATCCGGCGGCACCGTTGATTCGGTAGCGGGACTAATGAAAGTCCCGGGAGCGTGTATTCAGTGTACCCAGCCAGGGACTGAGGTCCTCCATGGCGTCAGCGATAAAATGAAGACTGGCACCCTGGCGCTCCAGCCGGCCGCCGATACCCAGCAGGCGGCCCTGCAGCAGTGCCCGGCGCCAGCCTTCGAACCTTTGCTGCCAAACGATGACATTGATCATACCGGACTCATCTTCCAGGGTCAGGAATATCGTACCATGGGCTGTACCGGGACGCTGCCGGTGGGTGACCAGACCGGCGAGACGATCCGTGCGGCCGTGGTGCTGCATGCGCACCTCGGCGATACTGCGATAGCCGCTTTGGGCGATCCGCTTGCGCAGAAAATGCAGGGGATGGGGACCAAGGCTCAGGCCCAGTTGCTGATAATCGGCAATACAGGCGGCAGCGGACGTCTCGACGGGAAGGGCGGGGGCCTGCTCCGGTACCACCGGCATTGGCAATGCGGTGGGCAGGGGCAGACTGCCCTGCACCGCCCACAGGGCCTGATGACGGTCCCCGTGCAGGCTGGACAGGGCCCCTGCATATGCCAGTTGGTGCAGCGCGGCAGCGGACAGACCTAGGCCATGGCGAAGCGCCTCGCTGTGCAGCGCACCGCCCTGCGCCCGCCAGCGCAGAAGCTTTTCCGCCTCTTTGGGAGACAGGCCCTTGATCAGGCAAAACCCCAGACGCAGCACCCCATCCTGCACCTTACAATCCCAGTCGCTATGGCAGATGTCCACGGACAATACCTCAACGCCACGTCGGTGGGCCTCCTGCACGATCTGGGGGGGGGGATAAAAACCCATGGGCTGGCTGTTCAATAGCGCGGCGGTGAATATGGCCGGATGGTGGCACTTGATCCAGGCGGAGGCATAAACCAGCAAGGCGAAGCTTGCGGCATGGGATTCGGGAAAACCATATTCGGCGAAGCCCTGAATCTGCTGGCAAAGACGCTGGGCGAATGCTTCGGAATAGCCGCGCAGACGGAGACCGCGGATGAGGCGGTCGGTGTAAGGGCCGAGATGCCCCTTGCGCCGCCATGCGGCCATGGCCCGGCGCAGACCATCAGCCTCGTCACCGCTGAAACCGGCGGCATCGATGGCAATCTGCATCACCTGCTCCTGAAAAATCGGCACACCCAGGGTGCGTTCCAGCACCTTTTTGACTTCCGGTCCAGGATAGCGCACCGGCTCCAGCCCCTGGCGGCGACGCAGATAGGGATGAACCATATCCCCTTGAATGGGACCGGGGCGGATGATGGCGACTTCGATCACCAGGTCGTAAAAACAGCGAGGTTTGAGGCGCGGTAACATACTCATCTGCGCCCGCGACTCCACCTGAAAGACGCCCAGGCTCTCGCCGCGCTGGAGCATGGCGTAGGTGGCGATGTCCTCGGCAGGGATGTCGGCGAGGGTCATGCCCAGATCATCAAGGGCACGGCGCAACACGCTCAGCATCCCCAGCGCGAGTATATCGACCTTGAGGATACCAAGGATGTCGAGATCGTCCTTGTCCCACTGAATCACCGTGCGCGCCGCCATGACGGCGGGTTCGATGGGTACCAGGGCATTGAGGGGGGTTGCAGAGAGCACCATGCCGCCGACATGCTGGGAGAGATGACGCGGGAAACCGACCAGTGCATTGACTACGGTGATCAGGCGCTGGATGGTCGGGCTGGCGGGGTCGAAGCCCTGCTCCTGCAAACGCTCCGGGCGAATCTGGCGGCCATCCCACCAGGCTAAGCCATGGGTGAGGCGCTGAATCTCGACCGGCGCAAAACCAAGGGCACGGGCGGCATCGCGCATGGCACTGCGCGGCCGGTAATGGATGATGGTGGCGGTCAGCGCGGCATGGTCCCGCCCGTAATGCTGAAACACGTACTGGATGACTTCTTCGCGGCGCTCATGCTCGAAATCCACGTCAATATCCGGCGGCTCCCGGCGATCGCGGGAAATAAATCGCGCGAAAAGCAGTTGCATTCGGCTGGGGTCTACTTCCGTAATGCCGAGAGCATAGCAAATGACCGAATTGGCCGCCGAGCCCCGGCCCTGGCAGAGGATACCGCGCCCCTTGGCGAACCGGACGATGTCGTGGACGGTCAGGAAATAGCCGGCGTAATCCAGTTCCCGCACCAGCGCCAGTTCCGCCTCCAGTTGCGAGGCTACCACCGCGGCGACGCCTTGGGGATAACGCCGTTGCAGGCCTTGCCTGGCCAGTTCGGCGAGATCATCATCCCGCCGCTGGCCTGCGGGACAGTCTCCATCTGGGTAGCGATAAACGAGACTATCTAGAGAAAATTGACAGCGCTCTGCCACCCGCAGGGTTTCGGCCAGCAGCTCCGGAGGGTAGAGTTCCGCCAGTACGGGGCGCGGGCGCAGGTGGCGCTCGCCATTACGGGCCAGTGCCCAGCCCAGATCTGCCAGCGGACGCCGCAGGCGGATGGCAGTGAGCACATCCTGCAAAAAACGACGGCTGCGCCGGTCCATGTGGACATCCCCGCAAGCCAGACAGGGAATATTCAGCGCCCTGCCCTGCTCCAGCGCTTCCCGAAGTTGCGCCGCGTCGTCTCCGCCACGCAGGAGCTCCACGCCAAGCCAGACATTTTCAGCGCCAAGACAATCCCTTACGGCTATGGCGTCGGCAGCATCAAAGCGCAGGCTTTGCGAATCTGGGAGAATGATGGCCAGACAACCCACAAGTTCCGACAAATCCGTCATGCGGGCCTGATAATGGCCTTTTCCCGCCCGCCCCCGGGCGCGGGTGATGAAGCGGGATAGCGCGACATAACCGTCACGCTCCCGTACCAGCAGGACGATGCGCGGACCATCGGTCAGAGCGATTTCACTGCCCAGTATCAGCGGAAAACCGATATTGCGGGCATGGCTGTGGGCTCGCGCCGCGCTGCCCAGGGAACACTCCTCGGTAATGGCGAGGGCACGGTATTCCAGAGCCTGGGCACGGTCCAGCAGGTCTTCCACGGCACTGGCACCCCGTAAAAAACTCAGTGCGCTGAGACAGTGGAGCTCGGCATACTCAGGCAAAATAGCCCTGCACATAGAAACGCCCCTGACGCCGGTCCTGATACACCCAGCACAAAGCCCCGCCAGGATGCCGCCAACGGAAGTAATCCCGGCTCTGATCCCGGCCATCCCACCAGCCGCCTTCGATACGCTCTACCTGCGCCGGCAGGAAGAGCGATGGGGCATGGAGCGGCAGTGCCTGCGCCAGCAACCAGAGGGGACGAGCGGCATTGGCCTCTCCCTGCCCAGCTCCCGGCGGCACCCTCTGCCAGGCATGATCCGGGCGATGATCCGCAACCCCGGCGACGGCATGCACCGCAACGTCACCCAGACGCTGACGCAATTGCTCCACCAACTGCCAGCGCGCCTCCTCCGCCCCGTCCTGCCACCAGGTTGCCTGACGCCCGGGCCAGTGTTGCGGCGCCAGTGCCTGCAGGTGCAGGGTATGCACGGCAAAATCCAGGGGCTGTTGTTGTAACCGCCATTGCCAGAGCGTCAACAGCGTCTCCACATTCGTGGCGGGATCGCGCACTTCCAGCGTGGAGGACCATTGCCGCTCACGGCCCTGCAACTGCAGCAGCCAGGAGCGGCTGGCCTGCGCCTGCGTCCCGAGCAGAAGTTGAAGATCCTGTAAAGCACGGTGCAGAGCGAAGCGCAGACCTTCCCAGTGGCGGATTTCACTGTACAGCGGGATGGAAACTTCCAGATCCACCGGGAAAGACAATGCGGGACGCGGATCGACTGTCCTGCCGCTCAGACGATCCAGCACATGCAAGGATTCAGGACCAAGGCGCCTGACTAGATCAGCACGGTCCAGGGCCTGAAGCTGGGCGCAATGACGAACCCCCAGGTCCAGTAGGGCCGCACGGGTGGCGGCGGCACAGGGCAACAGGGTTATGGGTATTTGCGGCCAGAGCAGCGCCCAGTCGGTGGGCTCCGGGCAAAAGCCGGAACGGGAACCGGCACCTTGCCATTGCGCCAGCAAAGCGGCCCCCAGAGGGGTCGGAGCCACCCCGGCACGCACACTCAGCCGCGTCGCAGTGGCCCATGCCGCCACGACCTGCAACAGTGCGTCGTCCTGCTGCAGGCGGGTGTTACCGGAGATATCCACCGCCAGGGCGGGGGACATCTCCTCCAGCAGCACTACCTGTGGTGCCAGACTATAAAGCAGCCTGGCCCAGTGGCTGAGCGCCTGCACTTCGGCAGCCGGGTCGCGGGTACAGAGTTGCAGTTCCGGGAGCATAGCCAAGGCCCGCGCCGTCGTCATGCCCGTCCGCAGCCCCGCCTGAAGTGCTGTCGCGTTGACCTGCAACAAGGTTCCAGCACTGCCCTGCACGTCCACCAGCGCCAGCGCGACCGCTTCTGCTTGCACCCGTTCCCGAAGCTCCACGCCCAAACGCGGAAACTGTACCGCCAACCAGCGCATGGGGCTTCAGAACGCCAGCGCCAGTTGGTCGCCGAACACCACCATACCCCGCGTCGGCATGGCACCACGACGTTTACGGTCGTTCACGTCGATTCCTTGCGGGGCGGGGTGCAGATCCAGACGCAAGGCAACGGGCACCGCGGCGGCATTGCTTTGACGGAAAAAGAAGAAGGCCAGACTGTTGCCCGCCTCGGCCGCCAATTGCAGGCGACGCCACTGGACATCTTGTAGAGTCGGCGGCCAAGCCAGCACCGCGCTGCAACTGCCGGAACGCAGAGCCAGTTCCAGCGCCCAGAGCGTATTCTGATCCTTGCGTGGATGCAGCACCAGCATCCGCGCAAGATCGACACCCGCAGCCGCCAGCGCTGCCGGATAGGGGATATGCGGAGGCGCGACCCAGAGTATCCAGCGCGCCTCGCGCTGGCTCAGTTCCGCCACGGCGGGCAGCACCAGACGCAGTTCTCCGATACCGTCCAGAGCGCTGACCACTTCAGTGATCGCGCCACGTGGCCAACTACCTACCAACAGCTCCAGATCCGGCCAGTGCGCCGCCACGCCCGGCGTCCGCTGATCATTCAGACCCCGCCACAAGTGCTGGGGATGGTTGCTCAACAGGGTATTGACGGCAGTTTTATGTACGGATGGATTCATAAGTTGCCTCCAATACGCAGCAGTCCGACCACCACACCTTCGATTGTCAGACTATCGCGTTGCAAATCCACAGAAATAGGGGAGAAATCTGGGTTTTCCGGCAGGAGCCAGACCTGCTTGCCATCCCGCTTCCAGCGCTTGACCGTCACCTCGCCGTTGACCCTGGCCACTACCATCTGACCGTCCTGGGGAGTGAGCGAGGCGTCGTGACGGACGGCGAGAATATCGCCATCGAGAATGCCGGCATCACGCATACTCATGCCCTGCACCCGCAATAGATAATCGGCCCCTGGCGAAAAGAGCTTTGGGTCGACGGGCAACTGCCCCTCCCGGAACTCTTCGGCCAGCATGGGTTGCCCGGCAGCCACTCGCCCGATCAGCGGCAAACCGGTTTCTTCTTCGCTTGCACAGAGGCGGATGCCCCTGGCCGTACCACTCTGCAGCAGGATATAGCCCTTGCGCGCCAGTACCCGCAGGTGACTTTCGGCAGCATTGGGTGAACGGAAGTCAAAGGCCCGCATCAACTCCGCACGGGTAGGCGGCAGGCTGTCTTCCGCCATCCGGGTACGAATCCAGGCGAGAATTTCGGACTGCCGGGGGGTAAGTTCATCCATGCAATATCTCCTGAGAGCTAGCGGATCCGCCATCTCTGGCGCTAGCTATATTTTTATACAGTATCACTGCGGAATGCAAGGTCCGATACAGGACAGCGCCACCATCCGGCCACAGTTGCCAGCCGTTGCTTATATTGTTAAAATTTTGCAACATAAAATGTGTATGCAGGAATACAAGGCTGGGAAGGTCAAGGAATGAAACATCTTTTAGCTCGTTGCC
>DAIEIW010000001.1:0-2581 GCA_027351205.1 Acidithiobacillus sp. | reverse complement strand
CTGACCTACTTTTCGGATATTCTCGATATCGCCGACTACCCGCTGTGCAAAAGTGAATATCTGCTCACCCGCCGGGGTCATTCCGATGATGCGCTTCCCTTTGCGCACGAAAAGCGCCACATTGATCTCCTCTTCGAGGAGTTGGATCTGTTTGCTCACCCCCGGTTGTGAGGTATACAGGCTATCGGCGGCAGCCGACGCATTGAAGTTCTGGCGCACCACCGCGCAGATGAAACGAAGCTGTTGCAGGTTCATGGTCTGCTGCTCACCCAAGCCGGTTGGCCTGTATGGCGATAGGTCAGCAGTTGCATCAGGCTATCTCTATATCAATGGCGTAACGCTTGATTTTGTTGGCCAGGCCTACCCGGGAAAGGCCGAGCGCCTCGGCGGCACGACTTTGATTGCCGTGGAAACGTTTCAGTGCTGAGATGACCATGCCGCGTTCCAGACTTTCCGTATGTTCCTTTAATGTGCCGCCTTCCGTTGCCGGCGCGGGCTGTTCCGGCTCTTTCCTCCGGTAGTTGATGATCGTATCGGAAAGGCGATCCGCGGTGATCGGTTGCCCGGACGGGGCGAGCGCCACGGTCCGGCGAATTTCATTTTCCAGTTCCCGCACATTTCCCGGGAATGGATACTGGCGCAATATGTTCAATGCCTCATGATCGATACCGGCATAGGATTTACCCAGACCCATGGAGAATTGTCTGGCAAAATGTTCGGCAAGCAATCGAATGTCTTCCGGTCGTTCACGCAGTGGCGGAATGCTGATTTCGAGACCCTTCAAACGATAATACAAATCCTGTCGAAAGTTGCCCTGCTCCACCAGTTGGTCGAGCGGTACATTGGTGACGGCGATGATCCGTACATCGGAATAATGCGTTTTATCGCTGCCGAGCGGTTTTACTTCGCCGGATTGCAGAAAGCGGAGCAAATTGGCCTGCAAGGAGACGGACATATCTTCTATTTCGTCCAGCAGGACCGTGCCGCCATCCGCCGCGGAGAACAGGCCGAGACGATCACTCAGCGCCCCGGTATAAGCGCCGCGACGATGTCCAAACAATTCCGACTGGAGCAACTCTGCAGGCACGCCGCCGCAGTTTTGCGCGAGAAATATCTGTTCACGGCGATGACTGTGGTAATGAATGCCGCGCGCGAGCAATTCTTTCCCGGTGCCCGTCTCACCATAGATCAGTATGGGTAAATCCGTGGTTGCGGCATGCTTCGCCAGATTGCATATTTTGTTCATGGCCTGACTACAGAAGAATAATTCGTCGAACTGGTGTGGCGGTTGGTTTGGATTCGAGTCGGCGTCTGCTGCCTTGGATTTCAGTTGTCTGGATAAGTCATGGGTGAGTTGGCGATGTTCGCGGGAGATTTCACGGTATTCCAGCGCCCGCTTCAGGCTCAGGGCCATCAGTTCCGGGAACAGGGGCTTGCGCAGGTATTCGTAAACAGCGGCCACATGCAGGGCGTCGGCAAACTCGCTGGAGTCCGTACCCAGGCCACACAGAAATCTTATCGCCGTCGGTTGCCGGGTGCGGAAGTCGAAGAGGCACTGGGTGCCCGACATATCCTCCAGTTGCGCGTCGCAGATGATGGCATCCACATGATGTGTGCCGGCGAGGCGCAGCGCCTCGGCGCCACTGGAGACGATGATGCATTCATAGTGTATGGACAGCGCCCAGCTCAGGTTGCGGGCTTCCTGCTCGTCCGTCAGGGCCAACAAAATGGCTGGAACCGCACGCTGGCTTGCTTCCATGCGTACCTCGGCGTGAAAAGAAAGTATGCATATAGTATATTAACTTTCTTTGCAGTGACGCAAGATGCCCCGGCGGTTTTTATGTATCTACTTGTTTAATAATCATATTATTGTTTGGCATCCTTTCTGCTTAATGACTCATGTGGTACCCATATGACCATTTTAGAGGAGGTCACGACGATGGCGAACGTGCTTTGGCTCCAGGGAGGAGCCTGTTCTGGAAATACCATGTCTTTTCTCAACGCGGAGGAGCCGAGCGCCTGCGATCTGGTGACGGATTTTGGTATCAACGTGCTCTGGCAGCCCTCCCTCGGGATGGACATGGGGGACAATGTTCAGAAGTTGCTTCGGGATTGCGTGTCCGGGGCAATTCCCCTGGATATATTCGTTTTCGAGGGTACCGTGGTCAACGCCCCCAATGGTACGGGTACCTGGAATCGCTTTGCCGGTCGTCCGATGAAAGACTGGGTGAAGGAGTTATCCGATGCTGCCCAGTTCGTGGTGGCGCTGGGAGATTGCGCGACATGGGGAGGCATCCCGGCGACCGCCCCGAACCCCAGTGATTCCAAGGGACTTCAGTTCCTCAAAAAGCAGCATGGCGGTTTCCTGGGTGCGGGCTTCAAGAGCAAGGCCGGGCTCCCTGTCATCAATATCCCCGGTTGTCCCGCCCATCCGGACTGGGTCACCCAAGTACTGGTGGCGGTGGCGACAGGCCGCGCCGGAGAACTGGAACTGGATGATCTGCAGCGTCCAAAGACGTTTTTCAAGAGCTTCACCCAGACGGGATGTACCCGCAACATGCACTTTGCTTACAAGGTTTCC
>DAIEIW010000232.1:0-2482 GCA_027351205.1 Acidithiobacillus sp. | reverse complement strand
GCTACCTGCATAAAAGCCTGCTGGAAGCGCGGGTCCAGATGAGAGTTCTCATGATCCCATACGGAATCCCAGACGCCATGCATGAGATAGCTGCGCAAGCTCCCATAACGGTTCGTATTTGCCAGTATTTCGGTACTGAATGCCTTGCGATAGTTTAAGTTTTCCTTGGAGCCTGGCTGTCCGAGTCCGTTGGCATCGGACTTCGGCTCAAAGGTGTTCTGTGCAACTTTCAGCAGTGGTCCTACTTTGGCTTCTACCAGGCCATGCACATCATCTGGCACCATGACATGGTTGACCACGGTAACGAGTCTGCGCTCCGGCGTATCTTCTTGTTGGGCCAGAAAGCTGGCAATGGCCGGGCCGCTATCGAAAACCTTCTTCCGGTCTCCCGCTAGGAGGCTGGCATACACCCCGGCCAGGGGCAGGAGTTCGGCGGGTTCGGCACTGCCCGGTGGCGTGAAATCCAAATGGGGCACCAGACGGTCCTGCAACCATTCGGCCAGTTTGGCATTCTGCAGGGCGGTGGGATGGGCGAAACGCACCATCAGGATATTGTAAAAGGGCAGACGTCCCTGTGCCGTGGCCTGAGCGTTGGCGTTGGCAAGGATGCCTTTATATTCCGGGGGGTAGTTCTTGACCATGGTGGAAGTGCCACGCATCTGTTTGAGGGTTACACCCAAGAATTCCGGGGAACCCTTCAGGCGGATTGCCAGTTCCTGCGCGACAGTCATAACTTTTTTCTGCTGGGGCGGCGTAACCCGAAATTCTGCCACATAGCTCACCGGCAACCCGGGGTATGCTGCCGCCTTTTGGGTCTGCCCTGCGGTCCCCGCCATGCTGATGAGTGGCGCGCTCAGGGCAGCGGTAGCCGCCGCTGCTCCGGCAACAAGAAATTGACGACGTTTCATGCGAGCCTCCTATTGCAATGGTTCAATCAAAGTACGTATATTATACACTTCTTATTTTACGTCAAGGAGTACGGCTTGGTGAATCCGGTAATCAACCCAATAACCCTAGCGCTGATCACCCTCAGCGCTCAAGTGGCAGCACAGCATCCCGGCCATGGGAAATGTCAGTTGGATCGCCTTAAAACCCTGGGGGTAGCTCAGGAAGATGTGGAAACCGTCTTGGAGATTGCGCGGCATATCCGCGAAGAGGTGACCACTCGATTTGATGAAGCATTGGATGCGGTTCTGCTGGCGACGCTCACATCGGCCACACCGCAACGCGCTGAGGCCGTTTCAGTAACTGCGGAATGTTGCGGTACGAGCAACCGCTGCTGCTGAGAGGTTTTCTATGGTGTTATGCCTATACGTTTGACCTGAAAAGGGGTTTGACCATGTCCTGTTGTGATCGCACCATCAAAGATGTCAGTACCGTCCAAAAAACGGCGGAAGGGGTCGCCGTACATGTCGACCAATCGGTAGAAGCAAAAAAAGTCTTCGCCATGGTTGAAAATTGTCAGACCGGTCAATGCGACTGCATGAGCACTCAGACCAAGGCCAAGGTGACAGGAATGGAAGTGCGTCAGGGAGAAAATGGCACGGAAATTCATATTGCGGGTAACTTGACACCCGAAGAAATCGCTGAAGCCATGGCGCGTTCTACCAAAACGCTCTGAATCCTCATCCACGTGGATTGCAGGAGGAGGTTGCGTCATTTTCACTCTCCCACCTTATAATGCCATCTTCTTCGTGAGGGTGGCGGAATGAACGTGCTATCGGTAAGGCGCTATGGCGAGAGGTTCCTGGGTTTCCTGCCCTTGCTCCTGCCACTTTTGCTGCTGCCCCCGATTCTGGAGTGGTTATGGCGTCTGAAACAGCCACAAGCCTTTGCCAGCGCTCATGAGTTCATTCTTTTTGCGGATATTATGTATATTTTCCTGACCCGCCTGTTAGTGCTGGACGTCATGCTCTTTTTTGTGGGACGCGCCCGCCATGCGCTGCATGCGGCGCTATTGCGCATTGTGGCCCTATATCTTGAAATCACTGCGGTAACCGTCACCTACTTCGCGCTGGTCTACCATCTTTTCGGGGTATTCCATCTCTTTCAATTCAGCGTTCATATTATGCCGCAGAAGTTCGCCGCTATTGAGGCCCATCCCTTCCTGACTGCGTTGTATATCTCGGTGGAGACATTCACAACACTGGGCCTGGGTGACTGGGTTCCCCAGACCCTCAACGCCATGTTCGCGCTTTCCGTGGAAGCCCTTCTGGGGATGATTCAGAGCGGTGTTTTCCTGGCCATCATTATTTATGCACATCAAAGCCAGAGGCAGGTTGCGGCTGTCCCATCCATCAGTAAAACCAACCCATGATCTGGTTCAGGAATCCTAAATATCCTTTTTCTGACCAAAGCCCAGGCGCTCCCGTCTGCGTACGACAAGATCGGCCAGCCAGGCTCCGGCGAGATAGCAGAGAGACCGGGAGAGTTGCGAAAACCATGGAGGCGGAATCTGCCTGTTCGATGCTTCCGCCAGACT
>DAIEIW010000229.1:0-3846 GCA_027351205.1 Acidithiobacillus sp. | reverse complement strand
CGGCGCGGTGGCGGACCAGGTGAAACACGAAGCGGCTCTGGAAGCGGCGGCGCTGGCCGCCGGCAAAACCGGCAAGGTCATCGACCAGACGGTGATCCCGGTGGATGACGAGGTGCAGGTCGGCGTCAAGGTGGTGGAGTTCAGCAAGGCGCAGTTGAAGAATGTCGGCATCAACATTTTCTCCAGCACCGGCGGTTTCAGCCTGGGCACCTTCGGTCCCTCCACCCTGACTTCGGCCAACTATCCGGTATCCCTCGCGAGCGGCGGACCGGGGGCGCTGGCGCTGACCGGCGTGGCGCCCTTCACCCAGGCCTTCAATCTGGTGGGCGGGGTCGGCAACAGCGGCCTGAGCAGTTACCTCAGCCTGCTGGAGGGCAACAATATCCTCCGGGTGCTGGCGGAACCGACGCTGGTGGCGATGAACGGCCAGCAGGCGAGCTTCCTCGCCGGTGGGGAAATTCCGATCCCCGTACCCCAAAGCAGCGGGGTCGGCACCCCCACCATCACCATCCAGTACAAAAAATACGGCGTGCAGCTCGATCTGACCCCCACCATCCTCAGCGCTCACCGGATCGCCCTGCACGTGGCGCCTTCGGTCAGCTCTCTCGACTATACCAACGCCATCACCCTCAATGGTTACTCGGTGCCCGCCCTGCTGGTCCGCCAGGCCGACACCACCGTCACCCTCGGCAATGGCGAGAGCCTGGTCATCGGCGGTCTGGTGGACCGCCAGATGCAGCAGAACATCAGCAAGGTGCCGGTCCTGGGGGATCTGCCCATACTGGGCGCCTTCTTCCGTTCCATTCAATATTCCAAGCAGGACATGGAACTCGCCATCATCGTCACCCCGCGTCTGGTGCGCCCCATCGCCGCCGGAGCCAAACTCCCACCCTTGCCGGGAGCGGCCTTTGCCCATTCCCACTTCAATCTGGGCAAGGCGGTACTGCTGCCCGGATCGGACTATAACCAGCCCGACAATGGTCCCGGATACAGTCAATGAGCGTAGAGCCCGCCGCCCGCTTTGAACAGGCCACCGGCCCGGTGGTCGTGCTGGCTCTGTCCCGGCGCCCGGAATGCCTGGCGTGGATACGGCAGTCCCTTGATGGCCTGGCCACCGTGCTGCCGGTCAATGCCCGGAAGAATGAAATCTCCGCCGCCATCGGTCAGAGCGGCGCCGCGCTGCTGATCGTGGACTTTGGCGCGGAGAATGACGATTTCGGCCCCATATTCGACAGCCTGCATCAGGCTTTCCCGGATCTCCGGCTGATCGGCATAGCCCCGGTGGCCGATCAGCGGGTGCTGCTGGCGGCCATGCGCGCCCAATCGGTGGATTTCGTGCAAAGCGGCGGCGCGCCGGAACCCCTGCGCATGGCGGTGGGCCGCATCCTTTCCCAGACCCGGCAGCGGCGCGCGCGCGCCGGCAAGCTGGTGGTGGTGGCGGGCAGTGTCGGCAGCGGCTGCACCACCCTGGCGTGCAATCTGGCGGCGTCCCTCTCCGCACTCCACCCGCAGAGCGCGGAGCTGCTGCTGGATTTCGGCACCCCCGTCGGGACCGCCGCCACCTATATGGGCATAGCGCCGCGCGTCGCCTTTGCCGAGGCGGTGCGCAATCTGGAACGTTGCGACAAGACTTATCTGGACACGGCCATTGCCCAAAATACCCGCGGTCTCGGGGTGTTGCCGCTGTTCGCCGCGGCCCGGGATCTGCGCGGACTGAATCTGAGCGAAGTCTTTCAGATGCTGGCGATCATCCTGTCGATTTATCATCTGGTGGTGGCCGATATCGGCGGGGCGGTGTTCAGCGAGGTCAGCCAGTATCTGCTGCAGGCGGCGGATGAGATCGTCGTGGTCTGCGACCAGTCGGTGGCGGGCATTCTCGAAGGGAAAAAAATCGCCGCCAATCTGCGGGAAAAAATCGGCACCCGCCTGCAGGCGAGTGTGGTGGTGAATCATTACGAGCCTGCGCTCGGTGTGGATGCGGTGCATGTCGGGGAGGCGCTGGGATTGCCCCTGCTGGGCCAGGGCATCATCCCCGAACGGCGCCTGCCCCTGATTCAGGCGATGAACGGCGGCGCGCTGGCGGTCGATGCCCTCCCGAAGGACGCCTACAGTCGTGCGGTACAGCAATGTGCCGGGTTGCTGGCGGGCCGCATCTGGCCGGACAGCAACCCGGAGGGAACCCGTGGAGCGACCGGCTGGCTGCGCCGGTGGAGGACGATGGCATGACCGACGACAGTCCCTTTGGCGCGCAGCCTTTCGATATGGCCACCGCGAAGGCGTTGAACCAGCAGGATGCCTACCAGCAGTTCAAAGGTTATCTGCATCTGCGGCTCATCGACCGGGTCGAAGAGATCGGCGCCGATTTCGCGGAATTGAGTCGTGGCGCCGTCTATCGTTTCGTCTCGCTGGAACTGGACCGTCTGATGGCGGAGCGCCCCTATCCGCTGAACGAAAAGGAAACCGAGGCGCTCATCAACCAGCTCACCGATGAGCTGACCGGCTACGGCCCGCTGGAAACGGCCCTCAAGGATCCCGAGATCGAAGATATTCTGGTGAACGGACCTCGTGAAATCTATCTGGGACGGAAAGGTACGCTGGAGCACAGTGACCTGGTGTTTCAGGATGAAGCCCATCTGATGCGCATCATCTATCGTCTGCTGGGCGCCACCGGCAGACGGGTGGACGAGTCGTCGCCCACCGTGGACGCGCGTCTGAGCAACGTGGGGCGCATCAACGTCGTGATTCCGCCCCTGGCCCTGAACGGGCCGGTCATTTCCATCCGGCGCTTCCCGGCACATCCGCTGCGCGCCGAGGACCTGATCGAGAAGGCCACGCTGAATACGCCCATGCTCCAGTTTCTGGAGTTTGCGGTGCGCGCGCGCTGCAACATCCTGGTCTCCGGCGGCACCAGCAGCGGCAAGACCACCTTCCTCAACGTCATCGCCAGCTTCATCTCCGATGAGGAGCGGGTGGTGACCATCGAAGACACGGCGGAACTGCAACTGCAGAGCAGGCACGTGGTGCGTCTGGAAAGCCGTCCCGGCGGGCATGACGGGGCGGGTACCGTCAACGTTCGCGATCTGCTGCGCAACACCCTGCGCATGCGCCCCGACCGGATCGTCGTCGGCGAGGTGCGCGGCGGCGAGGCTCTGGAGATGATGCAGGCCATGACCACCGGCCATGATGGTTCACTGGGCACGATCCACGCCAATTCCCCCCGGGAGGCGTTGCAGCGCCTGGAAATCCTGCTCAGCTTCGGCGGTTTTCCGGGCAATGAAACCAGCATGCGACGGCAGATCGCTTCGGCCATCGACCTCATCGTCCAGATCGAGCGTTTTCCCGACGGGCGGCGCCGCATCACCTCCGTCACCGAGGTGACCGGCGTCGGCGACAATATCATCGCCACCCAGGAGCATTTCCGTTACGAACCCCAGGTGAACCGGGAAAACAGGACGGTCGACCGCTGGATATCCACGGGGATCAATCCGCGCAGTCCGAAACTCGCCAAGTATCGTCCCGAATCCTCCGAGAAGGATCAGTTCGGGTGGCAGGAATGATGGCCCTGGGTCTGATCGTTTCCGCCCTGTTGCTCCTCGGCATCGCGGCGGGCGTCTGGCTCTCCTTCCGGCAGCGGGAGGCGTTTCCGGATGCCCTGCGCGAGCGCCTGCGGGCCTTCGACGCGCACACGGGCAAAGCGGGGGATACGGAATCCGCCCAGGACGATCTGCTGGACCATGCCGCCCGGTACAAAAAGGAATCCTTCCTGCTCCAGGCGGAGGAATGGCTGCGGCAGGCGGGGTTGCGGCCCAAATCCTATCTCCCCAAGGCCGCCATCGTCGGCCTGCT
>DAIEIW010000227.1:0-5729 GCA_027351205.1 Acidithiobacillus sp. | reverse complement strand
GCCAAAAGTTTGGAAGCGAGCATCCAGAATGACATCCGTATCCGGGTCTACCTTGAGCATCAGGCGCAGAGCATCTCCGCAACTGATGGAGCCGACCTCGCCGACCGCGTTGGCTTCTTCGAGGACCCCGGTATTCTTGGGGTTGAAGAATAAATCTTTGACTTTATCGGTATAATCCCACATGGCGTCAGCTCCGATGTCCGCAGGCGGAGGCCGAGGCAGCGGAAGCCTCGTCTCCCGTGGTGAATGACGACCCGCAACCACAGGTTCCCGTAGCATTGGGATTTTCGAAACGGAAGCCACTGCCGCTGAGTTCGTCCACATAGTCGATGACGACCCCGCTCAGCAGCGTGGCGCTGGCGTTGTCCACGTAAACCGGCACGCCCTCTATCGCCACCACGGTGTCCTCGGCGCCTGCTTCGGCCTCCAATCCCATTCCATATTGATAACCGGAACAACCGCCTCCGGTCACCGCAACCCGTAATCCGCTCGCTTCAGGATTCTCGGCAAGCAGATTCTTTACGACATCAATGGCTTTTTCCGTCAATATCAGCATGACATACTCCTTACGCGACAGGGATTCCTGTATGCTTCTTTGCAAGACTTGGGCCAGCTTTTTGGTTTGTTACCAACTTATTGTTATTATGATGATTCACAATGGATGTGGAGGTGTCATTGATGCGTTTTGTTGGTTTCTGTACATCTCCCAGGATGGTTTTGCAAGAAAACGAACATCACGGGGCAGGGCCGCAATGTCAAAAACCCGGAGACCGCTGGGTATCCGGGTTTTCACTAAAACAATGGCAAAAGCGCTTATACGGGCCGGTTTTCGCCGGGATCACGTACCGGACCCATGCTCGCCAGGCAGTCTGCGTAGCTGATCTCGGGGAATACGGCACTATATTGCAAGGCGCTCTCGGCGATGCGGTTGATCTTGCCTGCCGTGTCGAGTTTTTTGAGGTCGTTGCGTTCCAGTCCGAACAAGTCCAGCAGTTCATTGTAGACCGTCGCTTCATCCAGCGGCAAAATATAAAATGGGATACCCTTATATTCCAGATGGTAACGCTTGCTGAAGTCGATATTGTTGCAGTAAATAAAATATTTACCAGAGGGTTCCAGATACTCGGCCAGCGCCGTTACCAGTGCGTCCAGATAACCAAAAGACAGAAGATAGCAGGATAAAAAAGAAATCTTTTTGGCGCCCGGCTCTGCCGAACTGATGACCTGTTGTGCGAGGAGTTCCGGTGGACGTGCTTCATCGGCCACGGCGGTGGCAAATTTGATAGCCAGTTCGCCGCGAAAACCGAAGCGTCCCTGCGCATTCAGTTCTCCCTTGAATATCTGGTTCAGCAGTCTTTTCTGAGTGTCGAGCCCTGCGAACGCGCTTTGTTCGATGCTGATGGACATAAATGACTCCATATGGGTAGGGGTAAAATATTGCATCCGGACCGGATTGCGGATGCTTATAGGTTTTTAGCCCTGGGCAGCCAGCAGGTTCCAACCACTGGCATCTTCCGGGCCAAAGCACTGGGCATAATCATTGCAAACATGGCAACTGGGTGCCTGGCAGAGCCGGACTTCAGCCTGGTCACACAACTGCTTATAAAAAAACTTCTTCCATTTCATGTTGCCGGTATTTTTGAAATACAGTCCCGGAAAATGGCGTTTGATCGTCTCACTGAGGTCCTCACGATTCGTCAGGCCCAGGTCCTGCCACAAGTGATCATTCCCCAGGCAGCCCGCGGCGAGAATGGCCGCTACCCACTCTGTGGCATGATTAACGCTGGCACGGTGATCCAGTAAGAGCTTAACCAGATCGCCAGTTTCCTCATTGCGCGCGGACGCTTTGTTTTCTTTCCCCAGACATTGGCACAGAAAGGTCCCGCCTGCAGCACTATGGAGATATACCTTCGTGCATTGCGCGGTCGAGCGCGATTCCTCTATCCGTGGGAAATAACGAGAAAACAGATGGCTTAGTTGCCTGATCTCCAGGCCAAGCGCCATGCTGATGTTGCCCTTGCGTTCCATGGCGCGATGGCTGATACACAGCGCAAAAAAACGCGCGTCAGAGAGTGCCTCATCCGGGTTGCGACCGGACATCAGAATGTCATATATGGCAGTCTTCATGGATGCACTCCCTCTCAAGCCCTATGCCGAGATGCTGACCGCTAGGGACATGGATGCGTGAGTATAGCAGTTTTTGGGGCAAACCCGGGAGCAGGCCTCGCAGCCAATACATTTTTCCGGATGCGCAATGGTCATGAATTTGCGTTCTGCCTCGTCATCGTCCGCTGCCACCAGCTCCCCCTCTTCAGTAATACCAACAAGGTTCAGCACATCCCGACCGCAGGCGCGGAAACAACGCCCGCAGCCGATGCACTTTTCTTCATTGATATGTTCGACAAACTGGGGTGTCCAGCCGAGGCCGCCCTTGGTGATGCCGGTTATGTCGTGCATGCTGTCATCCCCCGGGGAAGGATGCGAGCCGCGCCCTGGCCACCGTCAGATCGCGATAGGCAGCGTAGGTACGATTCGCCAGTTCCAGAATATTCTCCCAGCCGACGGGCAAATCTTCGGCCAGATCGTGAAGATCCATTTTGGCCTGGGTGGCCTGGGCATTGAGCCGTTTGATTTCTGTTTTCAATGTGTCTTTTTCGTCCACAATCAACTCCCAGTGATTGGTCTGTTCCTCTACTATCGGTAACATCTCCATCAATACAGACATGGCGTCATACTCCTATGCGCTGATGAACCATAAGCGTGAGCTACGCTGGTTCAAGGGTCAAAAGCGGGCCACCTCCGGAAATTTCTCGATCATTTCCAGGGCACCTGCCACCAGTTTGTCACCTTCTTCGGCCAGTTTTTCCATGCTGGGGAAACCAAAACGATGCACATCGCGCAACTGTTTGTTGACCACGATTAAACGTCCGGCAATCAGCACCATGCGGCCAAAGCCTTCATGACTCATTTTCATCATGGGCGACACCATGACTCCGGAAGCACGCTCCGTAGCCAGCCCCACGGCGTTATAAAAAAGTTCCACCCGCCAAAGTATTTCGGGATCAGGATCGCCGATGATGGGTATTGCCCGGCGCTGCTCCTTATCCAGCACGTAGGGTGCCAGCAGCTCCATATCGGACTTTTTTTCCCAGGCACCATAGCTATCCTGTGCCCGCCACTGCTTGACCAGTTCGCGAAAAAACAGGGACTCTTCCGGCAAAACCGCTGCCACTGCAGTATTCTCATGCATGACTTAATTCCTCTTCGTCATCAAAATTAAATGCTTTTTCTGCACCCTTGTTCATGACTTTGCGCAGCCAGGGTGGTGGATTTCCCTGCAATACGACCTGCAGCTTGTCGAGTATTTCATGGATGGGTTCCGGTTCATTCACCTTGATGGGATGGATTTTCATGGCCACCACCCGCGCCGCACCGGAGCCGCCAATGGCGGCCACATATAAAATGGCGCAATCCTTGATAGCTTCCAGCTTGGGAGCCAGCTTGTCTTCGTTGCCGTCCTCGGCAAGTTCGCCGTCAAATTGTACAGCCTCCAGAAAATAGTGGCCTTCTGCACTGATCTCATAAATGGCGATGTTTTTCGCCCAACCAAAATGAGCATCTACTCTCTGCATATCCTGGGTTGAAAATGCGACTTTCATGGTGCCTCCTGGGCTTTGACCAGATAAAAAGTGAATACTGCGTTCCGCATCCTTAACCAAACGCAAACGGCGCATGTGCATCGTGATCCTCCGTGGGTAGTGGCCAACTATCCGGGCGATTTTCTTCTTCCTGTGCCATTAACAGGTTGCCGATCTCGAAGGTCAGATCGCGGGCGCCGCGATAGCCAAGAGACAGGCGATGGGCGGCGCCGAGCTGGTCAAAAATAGGCAGTCCCATGCGCAGGAAAGCGATATCCAGCCGTGCCGCTGCCTGCCGTCCATGGGAGTGGGTGATGAGCAAGTCACATCCAGCACTCCGCGCCTCCAGGTCCTCCAGATCACCGATGAGCACTTCTTCACAAGGCATCTGCTCGAGTAGTGGCGAGTGGGTGGTGGTCACTGCAGCAGTGATGATCGCCCCCATTTCGGTGAACCACGATCCGATATTCCAGAGCAGGTCAGGCTCGGCGCCGATGGCGATTTTTTTGCCGCCGAAGAAAAAATGACTGTCGAGCATGGCGTCGATCAACTGACTGCGTTGGCGACGATATTTGCCGGGTATCGGTTGTCCGCTCAACTGACTCAGGCAGTCCAATAACTGGTCCGTCGCTTCGATGCCGGTAATGCGATCGAAGAGCACATAAGGCTGGCCGGTCTTGGTCATCAGGGCTTCTGCCCCAGGACGCATTTGTTCGCCCAAGGCAATGGTCAGTTCCGCCTCACCCATGCGCCGGATGGCATCCACTGGTGTGCCGCCCAGGGTGTTGGGTGTGAAGTCGTCCGGAATGTGGCCGTCCATGGATCCGGAAATATCGGGCAGGATGGTCGCCTCCAGCCCGAAGGATTCACTGATCTCCCGGAGTTCTTCGATGTCCGCAGCGGTGAGGTGGGACCCCACGAGGAAGTTGACGGAACCCTCCCGGCGCGCGCTGCTGGGTTCCGCCAGCCCTTTCACCATGCTCTCCACGGCCTTTGCCCAGCCATCCTGAAAAGCGTCCTTGAAGTCTGGAGTAGAGACGTAAACCAGAGCTAACCGGTCTAGTTCGGGATGGGTGGCGCGAAAATTTTTGAGATAGCCATCCACATCATCGCCTTTGGTTTCGGTGACGCCGGTGGAACAGATGCCGATGATGGCTGGTTTGGTGCGCTGTTGAATATTGAGGATGGCACTACCGATATTGTCCAGCCCGCCCATGACCGTCGCCACCTCACTCATGGCGGTGGTCTGCATGGGAATGCCCTCGTTGAAATGCCGCTGAAAGAGCACTAGGCCAAAGGCGGTACAGCCCTGGGAACCATGCAGCATGGGCATGCAGTCGGCAATGCCCATGAAGGCCAGAGCGCCGCCAATGGGCTGGCTCATTTTGAGGGGGTTGATTGTGCAAGCTTTGCGGCTCTGAATGACGGTGCTCATGTCCGTGCCTCCCCCATATCCCAGGGCGCGGGTTTGCGCAACAAGGTCCACATGGGATTGTAGAGGGCCAGATCAATCTGTTTCACCAGATTGACCATCCCTTCGTAACCGTTATAGGCGTGATGGCGTTCCTGGTTGATATCCACCCAGGGCATTTTGTTTTTGAGGGCGGCAAATTGTGAGCGTCCGCCCGACAGCAACACATCCGCCCGCGCCTCCTGAAACATCTTGTACATTTCCCGGGGCGTCAGGTCATCAATCATATGCGCATCCTGACCCATGATTTCCTTTATTTTTTCTTTATCTTCCTTGGTGGATTTCTTGACGCTGGTCCCCACCACTTCCATCCCGCCTTCCTGCAATGCAGATACCACCGACCAGGATTTGACACCCCCCGTAAAGAGCAGCACCCGTTTGCCGCGCAGGCGATGGGTATATTCGGCGATACGCTGCCAGGCCCTTGCCTCTTCCCGGGCGATCAGTGCCTCGGTGCGGTCGTGGAGTTCTGCCGGGGCTCCCTGCTGGATCAGCAGGCGGGTGATCTCCCGGAGCGATTCCGTGGTATCGGAGATGCCATAAAATGACCCTTCAAAAAACGGAATCTGATAACGCTCTTCCATTTTGCGTGCGATATTTATCATGGATTTAGAGCAGAC
>DAIEIW010000221.1:0-2569 GCA_027351205.1 Acidithiobacillus sp. | reverse complement strand
GCCAAAGCCACTTTCTCCATGCAGGAATATTGCACGGAAAAGACTTTGCCTTTCATTGCAGAGCACGGTCAGGAAGTCGTCGCCCTGAATTGCCCCATCGGCGTATCGGGTACGGACAAATTCATTATGGAATTGTCCCGTGTCAGCGGTAAAGCGATTCCCGATGAACTGAAAAAGGAACGCGGGCGTCTGGTGGATGCCATTGCGGATTCCACGGCGCACATTCATGGCAAAAAGTTCGCCATCTACGGTGATCCGGATCAGTGCCTCGGTCTGGCGGCCTTCCTGATGGAACTGGGCGGCGAACCCACCCATGTACTCGCTACCAATGGGTCCAAGCATTGGGCGGAGAAAGTGCAGGCGCTGTTCGACAGTTCACCCTTTGGCAAGGATTGTCATGTCTATGCCGGCAAGGATCTCTGGCATATGCGTAGTCTGCTGTTCACCGAGCCGGTGGATTTCCTTTTTGGCAATACCTACGGGAAATATCTGGAACGCGATACGGGCACGCCCCTTATCCGTTACGGCTTCCCGATCTTCGATCGTCATCATCATCACCGTTATCCCATTTGGGGATATCAGGGCGGCATGAACATGCTGGTTCGCATCTTGGACAAGATTTTTGATGAGATCGACAACAACAGTAATGTGCCGAGTCAGAGCGATTATAGTTTCGACATTATTCGTTAATCGCTAAGGCCTTATCGTCTATCTGGCGGCGCGTTAGCGCCGCCTCTCAAGGAGCGGCAGCATGGCAAATGTCACTTTCACCTCCCCCAAAATGGCTAAAGACCTCACGGTTTATGCCACAGCCGGGGATTGTCATACCCTATTATCCGTGGCCAAGGTGCATAAGGTGCCGATTGAGTTTGAATGCGAAAATGGTGAATGTGGATCTTGCTCAATACAAGTGGTGGTGATGGCAGATACACCCATGGCTATTCACCTCACTGAAAAGGAAAAAACAGTTCTCCGGTTTTCTGGAAAAATTAGCAAACAACAAATTGAAGATGCAGAGGTGAGGGACATGCCCCCACCATGGCGCCTGGCATGCCAGTACATCGTTCGCGATGAAGACATTCTGGTAAGGCTCTGAATTTTATTTCGTGAGGATAGAGCGATGGGGCTGGTGCAATTTATTTCACCGCGTATCGGGGGTGACTGGTCTATGTCCTGTCGCAACCATCAGCCCATATCTCTCCTGAAGATGGCCCGCATATGGAATGTGCCCCTGCCCGTCCATTGTCAGAAAGGTCTTTGCGGAACTTGCGTGGTGCGGGTGACCCCACAGGGGAAGCAACAGCAGTTGTGTCTGAATGCTTTTGAAAAGGAAACGTTGCAGTGCCTCGGCAAGCTCCCCGCCATGCTGGCCAGTGAAGGCCAGAAACCCTGGAAAGGACCATATTGGCGGCTGGCCTGCCAGTGCATAGTGGGAACCGGTGATCAATTCTTTGTCGCATTCTGACTTACCAGGAGGTGCGTTATGTTGCAGAACAAAATCCAGGACGTTTTTAATGAGCCGGGATGCAGCAAGAACCAGAGCAAGTCCGACAAAGAGCGTAAGAAGGGCTGCACCAAGGCGCTGCAGCCGGGCGGTGCGGCCGGTGGTTGTGCTTTCGATGGGGCAAAAATTGCCCTGCAACCCATTACCGACGTCGCCCACTTGGTCCACGGGCCCATCGCCTGTGAGGGCAACTCCTGGGATAACCGCGGTTCAAAATCGTCTGGTTCGCAACTGTATCGCACCGGCTTTACCACTGATATCAATGAACTGGATGTGGTCTACGGCGGCGAAAAACACCTCTTCAAATCCATCAAAGAGGTAATCGATAAATACGACCCGCCGGCGGTATTTGTCTATCAGACCTGCGTGCCAGCGATGATCGGGGACGATATCGAAGCGGTCTGCAAAGCCGCCAGCGCCAAGTTCGCCAAGCCCGTCATTCCCGTCAATTCTCCTGGTTTTGTCGGCGCCAAGAATCTCGGCAACAAACTGGCGGGTGAGGCCCTGCTGGATTATGTGATCGGCACGGAAGAGCCCGAATATAGTACGCCATATGACATCAATATCATTGGCGAATACAATCTTTCTGGTGAACTCTGGCAGGTCAAACCGCTCCTCGATCATTTAGGGATCCGGGTAACCTGTTGCATCAGCGGTGACGCCAAATATCACGACGTGGCACAATCCCATCGCGCCAGGGCCAATATGATGGTCTGCTCTAAATCCATGATAAATATCGCACGCAAAATGGAAGAGCGTTATCAGATTCCGTTTTTTGAAGGGTCATTTTATGGCATCTCCGATACCACGGAATCGCTCCGGGAGATCACCCGCCTGCTGATCCAGCAAGGTGCCCCGGCAGAACTCCACGACCGCACCGAAGCACTGATCGCCCGGGAAGAGGCAAGAGCCTGGCAGCGTATCGCCGAATATACCCATCGCCTGCGCGGCAAACGCGTGTTGCTCTTTACGGGGGGCGTCAAATCCTGGTCGGTGGTGTCTGCATTGCAGGAAGGCGGGATGGAGGTGGTGGGGACCAGCGTCAAGAAATCCACTAAGGAAGAC
>DAIEIW010000213.1:0-1762 GCA_027351205.1 Acidithiobacillus sp. | reverse complement strand
CAGGAACTGTTCGCGCTGGCAGAGCAGGCAGATCAGAGCGCCATCCCGGATGGGGTAAACCTGCCCGAAGAGATCTCCCGTCGCAAAGACCGCCTGGCGGTGATGGCCGATGCCAAAAGCAAAATTGCCGCACGGGCACAGGCCCGTTATGAAAGGGAAAAATTCCTTTACGACGAGAAGATGGCCCGCCGTGCCGAGCGTGAAGCCAGTGGCCAGAAACGTCTGGGTAAAGCACCCAAAGCGCCTGATCCCGCCCCGAAAGTGCAGGATCAGATCAACCTCACGGATGAGGAGTCCCGCATCATGCCGGTCTCGGGTGGTGGCTTTGAACAGTCCTATAATGCCCAGGCCGCCGTCGATGACCAGACTATGCTGGTGGTGGCCACTGGAGTCAGTCAGGCACCGAATGACAAAGAGCAAGTGCTTCCGATGCTGGAAACGCTGCAAGCTCAGGCTGCGGCATTAGGTCCCATAGAAGCCCTCGTAGCCGACACGGGTTACTGCAGTGAAAAGAATGTCGAAGCCTGTGAAGTGCTGGGTATCACCCCCTACATTGCCGCTGCTCGGGAAGATCACCATCCGGACTGGCGGCAGCGGCATACCGAGCCGGAGGCGCTGGCAGAGGATGCCACCCGGATGCAGGCCATGATGCATCGACTGAAGACACAAGTGGGTCGCGGTATCTACCGACTCCGCAAGCAAACGGTAGAACCGGTCTTTGGCATCATCAAATCGGTGATGGGCTTCCGGCAGTTCTCATTGCGCGGCTTGACACAGGTACAGGGGGAATGGAGCCTCGTTTGCCTCGCGTGGAATGTGAAACGCATGGCCGTATTGCGCCTATAGGACAGGAAAATGGATAAAAACAGCAGAAAACTGGGTATAACTGCGTCAAAGTCCCCAAAAAATAGCATTTTCAAAAAATCCTGGGCGGAAATGCGCCGCACTCCAAGATCAAAACCGACGGGCTGCTAGGAATAAAGCCCTCGCCCATCCGGAATACTTCACGAATCGCTCTGCTGCGAGTCAAGGCGAAGACTACCCTGCGCCCAGGAATATGGCAAACCTGCTTCTATCTGCTTGATTAGTTGAGTATATCCATATATTTTTTGGTTATGTCGGACGGCCGCTATATAATCTTCAATGTATTCATCAGGTTGAAGTGAATCAGAAGCGGCGTGGAACATGAAGAATTAAAGACTTCAAGAAGACTTTGGCGGAGCCCTGACCCTGTGCCACCCAAACCGCCCATTTTGGGGTGCTCGACCGGCAAAAAAACTATCCCCCTTGGTCTGCGCTCCCCCTACGGCGCGCCAACAGAAGGCCTGTACCGGTCAGATGTCCCATGGGTTTGCCACGAAAACCATATGCCTCGGATCCGATCGCGGGATTCGGGCTATTCTTGACAGAGACGCCCTTACTTTACTACATTTGGTTGCAGGATTTATTAACTTATGAATGTTGGAGGTGGCTCATGTTTTTCAAACAACGCGCAAGCGCCGACGGGACCTTGTCCTATTTCTACGGCTGCGGCGGCAAGGGCTCGGCGGTGGCGGTGGACGTGGTGGCCGGCGACGAGGCGTGGTTCGTGGAGGAGGCGCAAAAGGCCGCGGTGCGCATCGCCTTTGTCATCGACACCCATGTCCATGCCGATCATGTATCCGGCGGCCGGGCCCTGGCGGCGCAGGTGGGGGCGCCCTATTGCCTGCACGAAAGCGATGCCGGCAAGGTGCATTTCCCCATCCGCGGTCTGCAGGACGGC
>DAIEIW010000204.1:0-7062 GCA_027351205.1 Acidithiobacillus sp. | reverse complement strand
AAGCTGGTGGCGTCCGGCGTGCCGCGTGACCGTATTGCGACGATCTATGACGCGAAGAACGACAATGATCTGGAAAAGCTGCTGATTCGCGCCAACGGCGGGGATTTTTCGGTCATGATCGGTTCGACCATGAGCATGGGGGTGGGCCTCAATCTGCAGACCCATGGGACCGACGTGCGTTTCATCACGGTACCGTACCGGCCCGACCAGGTGGAACAGGCTATTGGCCGGCTCCTGCGCCAGGGCAATCTGAACGAGCGTATCAAGATCACCTTTTATACGCAGGGCCAGCCCGAGGCTTACCGCTACAAGCTGCTGGACTACAAGAGCAAGGCGCTGCGCGCGGTATTGCAGGCGGATAGGGCGGTGCGGCGTCTCGATCTATCCACTGATCTCAACTATAACGAGACCATGGCGCTGACCATGGGCGATCCGCGTCTGGCGGACATTTTCAAGCTCGAAGACCGGATGCAGAAACTGCGGACCCTGCGCAAAAGCTACGCGGGCCGTCGCTCCACCTACAGTTCCGACCTGCACTATGCCAGCAACAGCCTCGAAAAGCAGATCGCTCAACTGGAGCGGATGCGCGGAGAACAGGAGGTCATCGCGCAGATTCCGGACAAGGCCAAATGGAGCGCCCGGATTCTCGGTAACGAGCCCATCGGACCCATTTCCGTCACCAGCAAACTCGAACCACTGCGTGCCATGATGCGTAGCGATGTAATACTGCGTTATGGGGATTATCCGGTCATCGCTTCCGCGCATGATTTTGGTATCCGCTATCTCCTGAGAAGAACGGAGGAGGAAGCCCCATTTTATGTGGGCGAGAATCCCAGCCAGATTGAAGCGGCCCTGCGCCATTGGGATGAGACGGTGGCGGAAGTCGAGCTGCGCGTCATGAACACCAAAAAACGCATAGAGGAGCTGCGCGCACTGCTGGCGAAGCCCTTTGAGCACGATGTGGAGATGGAAGACCTGGCGCTAGAGATCGAGGCGCTGCGGATATCCACTGGCCTCCAGGAGGATGCCGATGAAGCGGCCATCGCCCGGGCGGAAGCGCATCTGGCGAGCATCGCACAAACGCGTGGCGCGAAGGAGTCCATCGCCGCCGAGCAGGTGGAGCAAGCCGCCGAAGGCATTGAAACCGACCCTGAGCGTTTGCGTGTGATTCTGGAGCGGAAAACCCTGCTGGATACGGCCGAACGGGAGCGGCGCCAGGCCACAGCTTCACATCAGGTGATGGCGCATAGTCCTGAATCGACGGCCAGAACCCATACGCCGCGTCGTACTGCCCGTGTCGGCGGCGCCGCTGGCGGCGGTGTGCAACAGATGGGATTTTCCGCGCTGCTCGATGGCACCGCACGCATCCCGGATCAGGTGGAGACGCGCTGGCAGGCGCCCGACGCCGGGACCAGCGCGCCCGCGCGTATCGGGGTTGTCGTCGGCTACGATGTGCGGGACATGACGGAATATGCCGATATGGTGGGAAGCGTCCTGGCGCGCGTGCCGGAGGGCATGCCGGTAGCCATTCGGGTGGTGTCAGAAAATGCCCGTGTTTCTGAGGAGTCTCTGCGAGACGCCCTCAAAACCCTGCCGAATGTGCAGAGCGTGCTGGTGTCGGTTGAAGATGTATTTGCCGATGGCGCGGATCGTATCGCCCTGTTCCGCGAGAATGACGTCATTGTCACGCTGGGTGCGGTGATGGCCCAGGTGGGGCGCAGCAATATCCCTCTGGCGCAGGCGGTCGTGCATCCGAAGAACAACCTGAATCTCGATGCTGCTCCGGTGTTTGGCTACTCCAGCGACGGAGCCAATGTGCCTGATTCCCTGCGTATGGGTGAGGTCGCCCTGGAATGGGAGGACCGGGTACGCCAATCGGCGGCACGGTCACCGGCGGCTGCATCTGTTGGCGTGGCTGCGGTAGATGGCCCCTCTGTGGCCATGCCTGCGCCTGCAGGGGCGCCATCATCTTCCAAGGTATCAGAGGGCACGCAAGGGCCGTTGGTGGAGCCTTCTGGAGTGCCACCGGCAGCGCCGGAAGTCTTGCCCATCCTCCAGGCCGTGCCTAAAGCGGTTCACGGTATTCTGCCAAAAGCGCAGCGCGCCTTCGTGCAGCAGTTGCTGCGCGGGCCGGAAGCCCGGTTTTTCAGCGACAAGATGCGGGAACTGGAGGCCCTGTTACCGACGATCCCGGATCTGCGCGAGACGTCCGGGCAAGGGGAGGATGCCGTAGTTCACCTGCATTACTTCACGGCATCCGCCGACTGGTATATCACCGAGATTGTGAGGGACCCGGATTATGCGGGGGATGCCTTTGGCTTGGCCGATCTGGGCATGGGGTTCCCGGAGATGGGTTACATGTCACTGCCGGAAATCATGGGGGTGGCGGAGCTCGATTTTCATTTCGCGCCGCGTCCATTGAGGCTGGTACTCCACCCCAACGCCGAGCGAGTCGCATCCCGGAACGAATCCGGCGAGACGAACACGCCGGTGCCCGACCCTGACTCGTTACCGGAAATGGTCGATGAGGATTCAGAAGAGGGGGTTGCGCCCCTGCAAGGGGTCCTGTTTTATCGCGGGGGCGTCAGAAGAAGCATGATGCCTGCGGGTCGCACCATTGAAGAGGTGATCGACTATGAAAAAAACGAATTGGACCACGACATTCAGGCGGTTGCGGAAAACATGGCGTATCAGAGAGCGCTGCCGCCCGCAAGCCTGCAATGGGTCGCCAATACACCGGAGGAAGCCAGCGAGTACGGAGACGTCCGGAAAGTCCGCTTCCATGATCCTGTGGTGATGGCCAGGGACGTTTTGGGCGGAATGCTGGTAGGGGAGCGGACGGAACTGGACGCCGCCTTGCGGACGGCCCGTGCCGTAGCTGTCGAAGCCTCCCGTGACCTGTTGCTCTCCGTGGTCAACGCTTCGGAAATCGACAGGGTACCGGAGCCGCTCATGATCGAGACGCTGGACATGATCCGCGACATTCAGCGTTCGTGGCCGGATGCCCGAGTGGCGCGTGCCCGCGTTACTGGAGGCGAGGACGAAGACCATCCGGTGGTGACCTTGGGCCTTATCATGGGTGTCTTTGTGGAGCCGCGCGCGTCGGGCGGTTATGGCGAACGGCTGGACGGGGACAGAATCTGGGTGTTCGCCGGGGATACGAAGCGTGGAATATCCGGTTACCAGAATAAAAACAAGGTGTTTTACGACGCCTCCCATGTGGCGGACAAGCTTCGGCTCGCCGCCTGGTTGAAGGATCATGGAGCGGCGTTCGGTACGGTGACGCTCCGGCTGAACGGAGAGCGCGAGATTCTGGGCAATCCCTTCCACAGCGATTTTGTGGAAACGGTTCAGGAAGGGGCGGATCGCTGGCTCCAGATCGGCAGACGGACCCCGATGACCATCCTGCTGGAAATCGAGAACCACAAGCGGTATCCAGGAGACCGGTTCACCATGTATCAGGCGGAACTGGCGGATGCGGGACGTCTGATGGACGGTTGGCACGCGGAGCATCCGAACACCCCCATGCTGGTATCCGTCAGGAGAGGGGATTATTCCGCTCCGTTGCCCATGGCGGCCATCGCCGACTATCTGGGAGCCTCAGCCGCCGTCGTGCGAGAGGCTGGGCATGGAACACAGGATGGCGAGATCAAGCAACTACAGGCGGTCGATGCCGTGGTCTATGTCGGGAAATCCAGCCGGGCCAGCCATGACACGGGAAAAACATTCACCGCCGCGAAAAAGGAGGGGGCGACGAAACCTACCTGGATGTTCACTACGGACAAGGGCAACTTCACGCGAAACATGAAGCGCGATAATGAGCGATGGGAAAAATGGCGGGAAGCAGAGGCGGACAACGCGCTTCAGGCCAAGAAAACCCGCGATCAGGCGGTTGCAAAATGGGTACCGCTACCTGCATCGTCACCGAAACCTCTGGTGGAACCGAAGGCCTTGGCTACACAGGAAACAGAAGCGCCACAGCCTACACAAAGCATTTTCTATACCGGGAATGCGCCGAAAAAAGAGGGCGACACCGTAGCGCAAATACTCAGGAATTGGGGCGATTCTGGCATCGCGGCTGTCACGGATGATCGCGCAGCTTCCTACTTGGAAATGCCATCCAATACGGGAAGCCTGCGCGTTTTGTTGACCGCTCGCCCCGAAGGATTGCAGCAGGAAGCCGTTGGCCAAGTCGAATACAAAGAACCGGTCATCCTGGCAACGCTGCCCGATCACGCGGTGCTGGTGGCGGAACAGTCTTACCTGGATGCATACCGGAGCACTTTGAAGCCTGAACAGAATATGCAGGAAAACATACTGGTCACGCTGGCGTCATGGATGACGGCGGGACAGAGGGATTCCCTGCGCAACATACTGAATGATGGCCGAGATGTAGATCTGCCGCATACGCTAAGCCAGTTGAACACGATAGCGAACTGGTTGCGCAATCCCACTTCCGGCCCCGGCAATCGTCCTGTTCCGTTGCCCCGAGTAGCCGAAATTCAGGCGGGTGCCGGGTTGAACGTCCTGACCTACCGTAGTCCCGACAGCCTGCAGCGTTGGTTCATCACCGGCATGGACCCATTTTCCGGCGCGCTGTACGGCCTGCAGATGGTCCGGTCCCGCCCCGATGGCCGGTGGGAGGCGCAAATGGGGCCGGTTTCGCGGCAGGAGTTGCTGGATGCGGGTTTCCTGTTGGAACTGATACCAGCGGAGACCTTTGTGGTGGCCGACCGGATGCGCGAAATGGCTCCATACATCAGCGGCGTGGACGCATTGCCCGCCGAACCACCAAGGGCGGCGACGCCAAGCGCCGCGCCAGACCTGAAAGTCGGGGAGCAAACCATGTTCGACTCTGGAATCCCGGCGTCGGGCCATACCATTGGCGATTTGCTGAGTAATCTGCGCGAAAACGGCGTAAACCTGATCGCCCCGTCCGACGTGATCGACCAGTATTTTTACATGGAACGGGGCGAAAGCGTCCGTATGGTGTACAGCGATCCCGTAGGAAAGAACTCGGAACCCCCTGCCGGGATGCAACCCCTGCACTATCATGATCCGGTCACTTTGGCGGTGGGTCCAGATAACCTGATCCTGGTAGCGGAACGGGCGGAACTGGATGCCTATCTGGCCCAAAATCCGCAACAGTCCGCAGCCTTGGCATCTCACCCGGCGTCCACTCTGGACATACCGGAACGCCTGAAGGCGTTAGCGACTCCAGAACAGCAATCCGAGTGGCGCGCGTTGGCTGACGACGATGACGAGTCACGGGAACTATTGCAGGTTCAATTAAACCGGCTGGATCTCGATATAAAGAATCTGCCAACGGTCGATACTGCGGAACGACTGCGTCTGGATGGTCGCGCCGGATTGATATTGCGTTCGGAAAATCAAGATGAGCAGTGGTTCATAACAGGCCGAAATGCCGATGAAACCGCTTATGGCCTACACATCCATGGGGAACACGCTACGGTAGGCCGTGTGGACCTGCGCGTGGCGCTGCTGGAAGCCCCGATACTGATTACTGATCACGAAGCGGGGCCCATCCGTGCCGATCTGCGGGATGGGGCCATCCTGATCGAAAGTGTGGAGTACGAAGATGATCCGCGTGCGATTTTCTGGCGCGGCGGACAGAATGGCACTTTGCCCCTGGTGCAGCGCATCGAGGACATCCTTGATTATGAGCGGAACACGCTGGAAAACGAGGATGTGCGTGTCAATACCAATGCGATGGAGTACCTGCACCTGCCGCCGGTGCGCACCCTCCAATGGGTAACGACCACGGAAGCTGCCGCGCGGGAATACGGTGATCCGCAGATGGTCATATTCACCGATCCGGTGGTTTTGGCGCGGGACGATCATGGCGGAGTCCTAGTTGCCGAGCGCGGAATGCTGGAAGTTGCGGCGAGGTCCATCATGACCCCGGCATCTGCAGCATCCCTCTCTGATGATGCGGTCGATCCCGTCCGCGTACATGCCCAGCAAGCGGAGCAACAAGCTGGCAATAGTGCGCCATTCGCGCCAGCACGCGCAGAAAAAGCGGGGCTGTCCGAACTGGCCCAGGAAGGCCCGACCTACCAGAGCGCCATAGAAGCGATTGAAAGTGCCGGCGGGTGGGACGCGGTGGCAGACAGTCCCGCGCTCCAGAAGTCCTTGCAGGACCAACTCGATCACCTGATCCAGATGCGGGCGGAACAGGTATCCCAGGTTTTGCAGGAAGGCGGCTGGAAGTGGTCTGGTGCGGCCTTTTCTCGTCCCGACGCGGAAAACGGCATGGGGTTCAAAATTTTTCCGAATGGCCGTTCTTCGGGTGGAAACATGGTGCATTGGGGGTATCGGATCACCCGGCGCGATGGGGATACGCCGATGGCTATAGATATAGAGGATAAAATGACGCTGGATGCGCAGGGTTTAGTGGCGTCCATGCTGAATCAAATGGAAACGCCAAAGCCGGTTGCCGAACCGGCACCATCTGACAGCAACGCAGTGCAGGCCATGGAAATTTCAACGGATGTGCAAAAAAACCTGAATACCTTGCGGCCTTTTGTTTCCGAGCGCCAATTCAACGCCATCCGCAATGTGCTTTCCGGTGAGTCAGGGCTGGAAGCCGCCCAATCCGAAGCCATGGATCTGGCGCGACTGGCGCAATGGATCAGCCAAAAAGCCATGACCTATCCGGGCGGTCGTATCGCAAATGGTGGACATTTGGCACCCGATGATGCAGCGGTGCAGGGTGTGGCCGCTAACTGCGTACTGGCCTATCAGAATCAAAGCGGCACCCGCAAAACCTATCTGACCGGCATGGATGACCTGGGTAATCTTTACGGCATTCGTATCCGTAACGGGGCGATTGCTGGTCCTGTGAATCTGGCGAATATCCTGAATCAGGGGGACACGCTGAATCTCACCATGCAGCCCACACCCGTAGCGGAGCTTCTGAAAGAAGATGGGTACCTTCCTGAAGGCGTGTCCAGTGAACCGGCAGTGACTGCCATTCATGAACCTTACCGGGACGCTATCGCCCGCATCCTTCCCGCCGAACAGGTGCAGTTCGTTTTGAAT
>DAIEIW010000197.1:0-4351 GCA_027351205.1 Acidithiobacillus sp. | reverse complement strand
CATATATTTTGGTATAGGTGGAATCATATGAGAAAAAAACTGGCTATAATGCCATTGGTTATTCTCGGGCTGACGTTTTCCGTTGCCCAGGATGGATTTGCTGACAACAGGGGTTATGCCGATCATTACTATACGAAGCATCAGGCTTACTATGGCCCACGGGAGGACTACTACAGGTACCGGGATGAGCGCAGATATCGGGATCACGAGCAGCACAGGGAAAATCGGCGGCAGGAATACCGGCATCGGGACTATCACCGTGCCGATCACTAGGAATTTCCGGGGATGTCACGCGGGTAGCCAAAGATACCAGAGCGTAAATCCAGAAATATAATGCTGCCCGGTTACCCCTGAAGCGCCTGCTCCCGGAGTATTTCAGGAGTGCTTTCCGGGGCGGTAAACCAGCCCAGAATTGCGTTACTACGGCCTGAATATGCGCAAAATGGTTGGAGATTTGCTTGCGTGAAGTGTAGCCATGCCAATATGGCCCCACCAGTACAACCAGACAAATGAAGAAAGAAAGTCGTGCATCTTCTTGGGAAGTTGGTAGAAGCCTATGGGCGCAGCCACTCCATAATTTGCAATCAGGAAAAACATGATAAATCCCAGGAGGGCCATGCCGGTCACGGCAGCCAAACCAAAACCATGTACCATGCCCGGCACCCCGCCGCGCATCCCGCTTAGCGACAGCTTTCTGTTTGCCAGCCCCTGATATCGGTGCAGACGTTGTCCAAATACGGTCCGCTATAGGGGAACAGGTGCGAGCGCAGGTTTTTGTTAGAGAAAACCTGCACCCAGAATGCGATGACAATAACCGTTGCAAACATGCCAATCCACATATGCATATGAAACAGTAAATGCCGGAATGGAAGTTCGCCAACCTTCTTCCATATGGCCTTCATGTCAAGTTCGCTGAACAGCAGAAGCGTTACTGCCAATGCAAATCCCGCATGTATCCATCGGGTACTTCTTGGCCACTCTTGAATCTCTTCAGGCATGTGAAACTCCGTAGGTTGACAAATCAGATGGTATAATGAAAACAATTTTATACGAAATAAATATTAACAGTATGTGTGGCATATTGCAATTGCCACTCGAATTTTATGTTGTCGCCTAAAATCCATCTATATGATAGGTGTCACGATAATCAGTATTTGCCGGTGATAATATATTCCGCTTGCATTTTGCGGCGTTTGACACCGATATATCAGGGGTGTTCGCGCTCCCGTTGAACCGATGCCACGGAAATGCGCTGCGTGACCCTACGCAGCGCGAAAAAGTCTTAGAACTTGGCCGATACCGTCATGAAATACTGCCGTGGCGCACCCGGATCAGCCAGAATGGCGCCGGCACTGTTACCACCGAAGTGTCCACCACTGGTGATGTACTCAATGGGGTTATAGTGTGCATCAAAGAGATTGTATATTCCCACGGAGAGCTTCACGGCTTTCAGCGTCGGGATGTATGGATTCAATCGAGTCGTTTTTATCCCAAGGATGAGGTTGGAGACATTGTATTCCGGCTGCTTCTGGTGCGATGGCGTGTTGGTCCCGTTGTTGAATAGATACTCCGAACTCGTGTATTGATCCACAAACTGGTACTTCAGGATCCCAGCGGCGCACCAACTGCTCGGCTTCGACACGCTCCGTGACCCGCATTACCTTGCCGCCAGTGCGTTCCAGAGCCACTTCGACAGAGACGATCGTTTTACCGTCGGTCCGTGCATTCACCAGCAGAAGTATCCGTGGGCCTTGCGGTGATCCGGTCCGGATCGGCAGAAGCGCGCGCGTCTGCGCCAACATCGCCGCACGTAGCACGTGTACCGTGTGTACAGCAATACTGTTTAACAAAATTAATAACATGGTAAAAATCCCATACCCGCCGTGAAGGCGGCGCGCAAATGGAAGAAACTCACCGGGGCATTGTTGAGGGATTCGATGACACCGAGTTGGGGTACATGTGTGCCTGTGGGCTGACTCATGCAGATCTCCTTATGGGGGATGATATCGCGGCTCCCCATAGGCTAACTGGCTTGTGTGACACTAATATGAAGATTGCATGACTTTGTTATGACAATAACGATAGCCCTGCCGGCTTTCAGCCCGGAGGAACCTGGAGGTATCCGCGCGGGTGACCGGCATCCGCAATAGCATGATTCCAGTGATCTCGTCATGGACAGCGGGGACGGTGAGTGGATTACCCGGCCACTGAATAATTCGCCGTTTTCGCGGATCACACGCTATACTAGCGACCATCCGCAGAGCTTTGGTTTGGATCAGAAGGATCGGCGTTAGCCCTGGCAATCCTTTTGCCGCACGCGGATGTGCTGCGCGCTGAAAATGCAAAACCGCTTTGAGGCTGCCACCTATCTTTGAAGCGACGTGTAGCTGACTGAAAAAGTGCCGCAACACATCTTGCGGGGTATGTCGCCCTCATGTGTTGCGCAGAGACAAATTCCACAGGAGCATGTTCACCATGGCTAAATACAAGATTGGAATGCAAAACGATTTTCCCGGCGGTCAGGCCAAAGCCTGTAAGGTTGCAGACTTTGATCTTGCCGTCTATGCGCTGAGCAACGGTTACTATGCCACACAGGCCAGGTGCACCCACCTGAAGGCGTCGCTGACGGATGGCGAGATCATCGATGACCGCCTGATCCAGTGCCATCGGCACCGCGCACGTTTTGACATCCGCACCGGCGAGGTGGTGGACTGGGCCAACTTCCCCCCGGGCATTCAGATACTGAATCTGGTGTGCAGGAGAAAGGCGCTCAAAACCTTTCCGGTGAGCGTAGAAGACGGCACGCTCTACGTCGAAATCTGACCTGTCGAGATTCGCTGCCCGGGATCGTACAAAGCCGCATGTAACCCGCTCATCCGCCGCGTCTGGCGCTGAATGGCGTTTTCCAGCCGCTCGCGGGGGGCGATGAGGGTGAAGCATTTGCGGGCGCGGGTGATGGCCGTGTAGAGCAGTTCGCGGCTGAGCACGGGGCTGTCTTCCGAGGGAAGGATGAGGACGGTATGGGCAAACTCAGAACCCTGTGCCTTGTGGACGGTCATGGCCCAGGCGCTTTCGGCGTGGTTGAGGCGGCTGGGAAGGATGGCACGGGGGGCATCTTCGCTGTTGGGGAAGTAGACGCGCAGGCGTTTATCCGGGTCGGGCAGCGCGATGCCGATGTCGCCGTTGCTGAGACCGAGGTTGGGATCATTGCGGGTGACGAGGGTGGGGCGGCCGGCATACCAAAGGCTGCGGCTCTGCAGGATGCCCTGGCGCTGCAAGTAGTCTTCGATGGCGCGGTTGATGCCGGTAACGCCCCAGGGGCCTTGGCGAAGGGCACAGAGGATGCGGAAGCCAGCGTAGTCGTTGAGGATGGCTTTAACCCACGCGCCATGTTGTTGCTGGTCTTTAGGTGGCGGCTGGCCTGCAGCTTGCCAGACGCGACCATAGGCGCTTTCCGAGCCGGCGAGTTCCAGTATCCGGTGGATGGCAGGGGCGGGTTGCCAGGCGAGGGTGCCGGTGCGCGCCGTTTGCAGGATGCGGACGGCGGTTTCTGGGTGGCCGCCATGCACGGCATCCGCCAGCGCGCCGATTTCTGCGTTGAAGCGATGGCTGCGTTGCAGGCGGATGATGTTTGCGGCAAGGGGGCTGGGGCCGTTGTCGCCGGGTTGCGGCGCGGCACCGCAACTGGCCTGCATATAGTGGCAGGTCGCGGCATCGTATTTACCGCTGCCGAGACAGAGTTCGGCCAGCACCGCGCCCGCTTCGACGGAGGCGAGTTGGTCCTGATCGCCGAGGAGGATGAGGCGGGCCGCAGGCGGCAGGGCGCGGAGCAGGGCGGCCATCATCTCCTGATGAATCATGGAGGCTTCATCCACCACGAGTACGTCTAGTTCGAGGGGGTTGGCAGCGTCATGGCGAAAGCGACGACTGTCGGGGCGGGCGCCGAGCAGGCTGTGCAGGGTGCGCGCCGGACGCAGGCGGGCGAAGGCGGCAGCCATGTCGGGTATCCGGCCCAGTTGCGGAAGAGTGCCGACCGCGCTCCGCAGGGATTCGTCGATGCGCACGGCGGCCTTGCCGGTGGGGGCGGCGAGGACGATGCGCAGAGCGGTGCTGCTGGTCGCCATGAGCAAGGCCATGAGGCGCGCTGCGGTGTAGGTTTTGCCGGTGCCGGGGCCGCCGGTGATGATGCCGAAGTGACTGCGCAGGGCGAGGGCGCAGGCGATTTTTTGCCAGGGGAGTTCGTCGCCGGGTTCGTCATGTGCCGGGAAAAGCTGCTCCAGCCAGGGTTTTAAGGCTTCGGGGTTGGCATCGGCGACGCGCTGTTGGGCGCGCTGGCGCAGGGTCTCGGCGA
>DAIEIW010000188.1:0-17551 GCA_027351205.1 Acidithiobacillus sp. | reverse complement strand
ACTATCGCCGATGGCAAGCAGTACCGCACCAAGCACTACAACCTGGACGTCATTATCTCCGTCGGTTACCGCGTCATCTCCCTGCGCGGCACGCAGTTCCGCATCTGGGGCACCCAGCAGTTGCGCAGCTATCTGGTCAAGGGCTTTGCGCTCGCTGCTGATACTTGGCGCGGGGCGGTGCTTTTGCGATGATGGAGGCACCGGTTGTTCCCGACGATTTTCCGCAGATCAGGAGAGCAGTTCATGGCCATGAATGTCACCCAGAAAATACTTGCCGCCCATTTGGTCAGTGGCACGCTGGAAGCGGGGAGCCCCATCGCCATCCGCATCGACCAGACCCTGACCCAGGACGCCGCGGGGACCATGGCCTATCTGCAATTCGAGGCCCTGGGATTGCCGCGTGTGCGCACGGAACTCTCGGTGTCCTATGTGGACCACAACATGCTCCAGTCGGGCTTCGAGAACGCCGACGATCATCGCTTTCTGCAAAGCTTTGCCGCGAAATATGGCGTGCATTTCTCCCGTCCCGGCAACGGTATCTGTCATCAGGTGCATCTGGAACGCTTTTCCAGGCCGGGCGGTACCCTGCTGGGTTCCGATTCCCACACGCCCACATCCGGCGGAGCGGGCATGTTGGCCATCGGCGCGGGCGGTCTCGATATCGCCCTGGCCATGGGCGGGTTGCCTTTCAACCTCAATATGCCGCAGGTGGTCGGGGTCAAACTGACCGGCCGCTTGCAGCCTTTTGTGAGTGCCAAGGACATCATCCTCGAAGTGCTGCGCCACAAGACGGTGAAGGGCGGTGTCGGCAAGGTGTTTGAGTATTTCGGGCCGGGCGTCGCCCACCTCAGTGTGCCGGAGCGGGCGACCATCACCAACATGGGTGCCGAATTGGGCGCCACCACCAGCGTGTTCCCCAGTGATGCCGTGACTCGCCGTTACCTGGCGGCGCAGGGGCGCGATGCCTCGTGGTCGGAGTGGGTGGCGGATGCCGATGCCGGCTATGACGAGGTGCTGGAAATCGATCTCGACCGGTTGGAGCCCCTCATCGCCTGCCCGCACAGCCCGGACAACGTCCGGAAAGTGCGCGAGGTGGCGGGAACGCCGGTAGCGCAGGTGGCCATCGGATCGTGCACCAACTCGTCCTATACGGATTTGATGACCGTGGCGAGCATGCTCAGGGGGAAGGTGGTTGCGGAAGGCGTGAGTCTGGGGGTATCGCCGGGGTCGCGGCAGGTGATGGAGATGGTGACCAGGGATGGCGGCCTGCTGGACTTCATCGGGGCCGGTTCGCGCATTCTGGAATCGGCCTGCGGGCCTTGTATCGGGATGGGCTTCGCGCCGCCGACGGAAGGGGTGTCTATCCGTTCCTTCAACCGCAATTTTTACGGGCGTTCGGGCACCAAGAATGCGGCGGTGTATCTGGCGAGCCCGGAAACCTGCGCCGCCTGTGCCCTGACCGGGGTGATCACCGATCCCCGCGATCTGGGGCTGGCGCCCATTCATGTGCCGGTGCCGCAGCATTTTCTGGTCGACGACCGGATGGTGCTCGCCCCCGCCGCCGAAGGCAGCCCGGTGGACATCATCCGTGGCCCCAACATCGCCAAACTCCCCACCGGGCAGGCCGCCTCGGCAAGACTGCAGGGCGAGGTGCTGATTCGGCTGGAAGATGACATCACCACCGACCACATCATGCCGGCCGGAGCCAAGGTGCTGCCGCTGCGCTCCAATCTGCCGGCCATTTCGGAGTTTGTCTTTCATATGGTGGATGAAACCTTTCCGGCACGCGCCAAAGCGGCCGGGGGCGGTTTTATCGTGGCGGGTCACAATTACGGGCAGGGTTCCAGCCGGGAGCATGCGGCGCTGGCGCCCCGCTATCTGGGCGTGCGCGCGGTGCTGGTCAAGTCCTTTGCGCGCATTCACCTGGCCAATCTCGTCAACTTCGGCATTTTGCCCCTGACTTTCGTGGACGCGGCGGATTACGCCAGGGTGCAGGCGGGGGATCAGCTCAGCCTGGAACTCGGTGGGCTGGCGCTGAACAAGGCACTGACCCTGCGCGATGAAACCGGGGGATTCGAGATTTCCGTGATGCCGCAGTTGGCGAGCGCCCGGGACCTGGAGTTGATCCTCAAGGGGGGCGCCCTGTCCTGGGCGCGTGAACAACTGGAGAAGGTGTCGTGACCATGGCGCATGTTCACATTCCGGCTCAGGGGAAGCCCATCACCCAGGTGGACGGGGTGCTGCGGGTGCCCGATCAGCCTATTATTCCCTTCATCGAGGGGGACGGGATCGGCTGCGACGTCACGCCGGCCATGCGTGGGGTGGTGGATGCGGCGGTGCAGGCCGCCTATGGCGGGCAGCGGCGGATCGCCTGGATGGAGCTTTTTGCCGGGCAGAAGGCGGTGACGCTCTACGGCGAGGGGCAGTATTTGCCCGAAGAGACCATGGCCGCTATCCGCGAGTATAAGGTCGCCATCAAGGGGCCGCTGGAAACCCCGGTGGGGGGCGGAATCCGCAGCCTCAATGTGGCGCTGCGCCAGGATCTGGACCTCTACGTCTGCTTGCGGCCGGTACGTTATTTTGCGGGTACGCCCAGCCCCGTGTGTCATCCGGAAAAGGTCGACATGGTCATCTTCCGGGAAAACGCCGAGGACATATACGCGGGTATCGAGTGGCCGGCGGACAGTCCGGAAGCCGAAAAAATCATCCGCTTTTTACAGGACGAGATGGGGGTCGGCAAAATCCGCTTCCCGGCCAGTTCCGCCATCGGCATCAAGCCGGTGTCGGTGGAGGGTTCGGAGCGTCTGGTGCGCCGCGCCATCCAGTATGCGCTGGAGCACGGCAAACCTTCGGTGAGCCTGGTGCACAAGGGCAATATCATGAAGTTCACCGAGGGCGGTTTTCGTGACTGGGGCTATGCCCTGGCCGAGCGGGAGTTCGCCGGACGGGTCTTCACCTGGCGGCAGAAGGCGGCTATTGGCAAGGCGGAGGGCAAGGCGATGGCGCAGCAGGCCGAGCAGCGGGCCGTCGCCGATGGCAAGCTGATCATCAAGGACGTCATTGCCGACAACTTCTTGCAGCAGATTCTGCTGCGGCCGGAAGATTATTCAGTGGTGGCCACGCTCAACCTCAACGGCGACTATATTTCCGATGCGCTGGCGGCGGAGGTGGGGGGCATCGGCATGGCGCCGGGGGCGAACCTCTCCGATACCCATGCGATTTTTGAGGCTACCCACGGCACGGCGCCGGACATCGCCGGGCAGGGCAAGGCCAATCCCAGTTCGCTGATTTTGTCGGCGGTGATGATGCTGGAGCATCTGGGTTGGGGCGAGGCGGCGACGCGCATCGTGGCGGCCATGAACGCGGCCATCGCGGGCGGCGAAGTGACCGGTGATCTGGCGGCGTTGCGCGGTGACGTGCCCGCCCTGAGTACCGCGGAGTTCAGTGCGGCGCTGATGCGTCGTTTGTGAGGAAACATCATGAATTTGCATGAGTATCAGGCCAAGCGCCTGCTCGCCGAGGAAGGGGTGCCGGTGCCTCGCGCCATTCCCGCCTTTTCGGTGCGGGAGGCCGTCAATCAGGCCCGTGAACTGGGTGGCCCGGCCTGGGTCGTCAAGGCGCAGGTGCATGCCGGCGGACGCGGCAAGGCCGGTGGCGTGCGGATGGTGGACAGCATTGCCCAGGTGGAAAAGGCCGCCCAGGAGTTGCTGGGTAAACCGCTGGTCACTGCGCAGACCGGCCCGCAGGGACAGCACGTAGCGGCTCTGCTGATCGAGGAGCCCAGCCGCATCGCCCGCGAGCTTTATCTGGCCCTGATGGTGGACCGGGGGCAGGCGCGGATCACCTTTCTGGCGACCCTTGAAGGCGGTGTGGACATCGAGGAGCTGGCGGCCTCCCGGCCCGAGGCCCTGCACCGGGTGGTGGTCGAGCCCAGTACGGGCTTTCTGCCTTTTCAGGCGCGCCAGATCGGTTTTCGCTTCGGGTTGGACGCCAGCCAGGTGCAGCAGCTTACGCGCATCATGCAGGGCATGTATCGCCTGGCGCAACGGCTCGATGCCCTGATGGTGGAGATCAATCCCCTCGCCATCACCGCGGAAGGCAGGCTGCTGGCCCTGGATGCCAAGGTGGTGATGGACGATAACGCCCTGTACCGCCATCCCGAGTCCGACGAACTCTTTGACTCTACCCAGCAGGACGGGCGGGAGATCACCGCGCGGCAGTTCGGGCTGAATTACATCTCCCTGGAAGGGAATATCGGCTGCATGGTCAACGGGGCCGGGCTGGCCATGGCGACCATGGACCTGATCAAGCTGCATGGCGGCGAGCCCGCCAACTTTCTGGACGTGGGCGGGGGCGCGGCCGCGGACAAGGTCAACCAGGCCTTCAAACTCATCCTCTCGGACACCCGGGTGAAGGCCATACTGGTCAATATCTTCGGGGGCATCACCCGCTGTGATCTGCTGGCGGAGGGCATCATCCAGGCGGCGGCGGAGGTGGGTCTTCACCTGCCGGTGGTGGTGCGTCTGGAAGGCACCCGGAAGGAGGAGGGCATGGCGTTGTTGCGGGAGAGCGGGCTGTCCCTGATCACCGCCGATGGTCTCACCGACGCGGCGATGAAGGCCGTGGCTGCGGCACAAGGCTGACGTGTCCATCAATATCTTCTGGTTGCAGCGTCTGTGGCCGGTGCTGCGCAATTCCGGCCCGCTGATTTCGCGTCTGGCCGACGCTTACGTGAAGCGCGGCGCGGATCAGAAAAGCGCCGAGGCGATGGCGGAGATGGCCGTGCTGCTCGATCAGATCCTCGACGAGCGGCTCAAGTCCGTGGCGCAGGTGGGCGACGTGCGGGCGCTGCAGCAGGATCTGGCGGCCTTGCGGTCCGAGGTCGCCAAAATCCATCCAGCGCCCCGGCGCAATCCCTATGTGCTTCTCCTGCTCTTGGGAGAGGTGGTGATCGGTGTTCTTCTTATCCTGATTCTGGTGCATCTATGAGCATATTGCTGTCCCGCGACACCCGTGTGATCTGCCAGGGCTTTACCGGCAAGCAGGGGACTTTTCACTCGCAGCAGGCCGTGGACTACGGGACCCGTATGGTGGGTGGTGTGACGCCCGGCAAGGGCGGCGGCCGTCATCTCGGCCTGCCGGTGTTTGATACGGTGGCCGATGCCGTACAGAACACCGGCGCTGAGGCCAGCGTGATCTATGTGCCGTCGCCTTTTGCCGCCGATGCCATCGTCGAGGCCGCCGCCGCCGGCATCCAGCTCATCGTCTGCATCACCGAGGGCATTCCCGTGCATGACATGCTGATGGTCAAGCATTATCTGACGGGCACGGCGGTGCGGCTCATCGGCCCCAACTGTCCGGGAATCATCACGCCCGGACAGTCCAAGATCGGGATCATGCCCGGTGCGATTCACCAGCCCGGACGGGTGGGTATCGTCTCCCGCTCCGGCACCCTCACCTATGAGGCGGTGGAACAGACCACCCGTCTGGGTCTGGGGCAGAGTACCTGCGTGGGTATCGGCGGCGATCCGCTGATCGGTATGAGCTTCATCGAGGTCTTGGCGCTTTTTGAGGCGGACCCGCAGACCGAGGTGATCGTCATGGTGGGCGAGATCGGCGGACGCATGGAGGAAGATGCGGCGGGCTTTATCCAGGCGCATGTCCGTAAGCCGGTGGTGGCTTTCGTTGCCGGCTCCACGGCGCCCAAGGGCAAGCGCATGGGCCACGCTGGGGCGATCATCGATGGCGGTGCAGGAACGGCGGCGGCCAAATATGCGGTACTGGAAGCGGCGGGCGTCCATTGCGTGCATTCCCCCGCCGATTTGGGCGCCCGGGCGGCCGAGGTGCTGGGGCGCTGATGCGTATCGCCCTGGCGCAGGTCAACTGCCGGGTCGGCGATGTGGCGGGCAACGCCGATCGTCTGCTGGCCGCCGCCGCCGAAGCGCGGGCGGCTGGCGCCGATCTGCTGCTGACGCCGGAACTGGCGCTCAGTGGTTACCCCCCCGAAGATCTGCTCCTGCGTACCGACTTTCTGCAGACCTGCGACGCCGCCATGCAGCGTCTTGCGGCGGAAGCGCCCCTGCCCATGCTGGTGGGCCACCCCCGGCGTGTGCAGGAGCGGCTCTACAACAGCGCCGGTCTGCTGCGTGGGGGGCGTGCCGAGGCCTTTTACCACAAGCATTGTTTGCCGAATTACGCGGTATTCGATGAGGTGCGCTATTTCACGCCGGGGGCGCAGTCGCTGGTGTTCGCCTGTGCCGGGATCCGTTGCGGCGTCGCCATCTGTGAGGATGTCTGGTGCGGGCCGGGAGTGGCGCAGGCGGCCCAGGCGCAGGGTGCCGAGTTGCTGCTGGTGCTCAACGCCTCGCCCTATCATCTGAACAAGCAGCGCGTCCGCGAGGATGAGGTGGGCGCCTTGGCGGCCCGCTGTCTTCTGCCCATCGTCTATGTGAACCTGGTGGGGGGGCAGGACGAACTGGTCTTCGACGGCCAGTCCTTCGCCGCCGACCGGAACGGGCTGCTGGCCCTGCGCGCCGCCCGCTGCGCCGAAGCGCTGGTGCTGCTGGATGTGGACCGGGATGAAGCCGGCATCCGTTTGCAGGCGGATCGGCCATTGCAACCGGTGCCCGACGAGAGCGCGGAAGTCTACGATGTGCTGCGTCTGGGTGTACACGATTATGTGGAAAAAAACGGCTTTCCCGGCGCGGTGCTGGGCCTGTCCGGCGGGGTGGACTCGGCGCTGACCCTGGCGGTGGCGGTGGACGCCCTCGGGGCGGAGCGGGTTCACGCCTTGATCATGCCCTCCCGCTATACGGCGGAGATGAGCATCGCGGACGCCGTGGCCGAGGCCCGGAGCTTGGGGGTGCGCACCGACATCGTCTCCATCGAGGGGCCGTTCCATAGTTATCTGGAGACATTGGCGCCCCTGTTCGCCGGGCGTGCGGCCGACACCACGGAGGAGAATCTGCAGGCGCGCATCCGCGCCGCGTTGCTCATGGCCTATTCCAACAAGTTCGGCCACCTGCTGCTGACCACGGGCAACAAGAGCGAAATCGCCGTCGGCTACGCAACCCTGTATGGTGACATGGCCGGCGGTTTTGCGGTCATCAAGGATTGCCCCAAGACGCTGGTCTATCGCCTCGCCCGCTATCGCAACAGCCTGGGTCCGGTGATTCCGGAACGGGTGCTGACCCGGCCACCATCGGCGGAGCTGGCGCCGGACCAGCGTGATCAGGACAGTCTGCCGCCTTATGAGGTGCTGGATGCCATTATCGCCGCCTATGTGGAAGAAGACCGTAGTGCCGTGGACCTCATCGCCGCCGGTTTTCCGGCGGAAACGGTGATGCGGGTGCTGCGCCTCATCGACCGCGCTGAATATAAACGGCGTCAGGCTGCGCCCGGCGTGCGGATCAGCGCCCGCGCATTCGGCAAGGATCGGCGTTATCCTATCACCAATGGCTACCGTTCCTGGGAAGCTGTATTGTCTGCACGAGGAGTTCTGCTATGAAGAAGATTGAGGCGATCATCAAGCCGTTCAAACTGGATGATGTGCGCGAGGCCCTTCAGGAGATGGGGCTGGCCGGCATGACGGTTACCGAGGTCAAGGGTTTCGGCCGTCAGAAGGGGCATACGGAGCTTTATCGTGGCGCCGAGTATGTGGTGGACTTCCTGCCCAAGCTCAAGCTGGAGGTGGTGGTCAGCGACGACATGGCGGATCGCGCCATCGAAGCCATCGAACAGGCAGCGCGGACCGGCAAGATCGGTGACGGCAAGATTTTCGTCGGTTCGGTGGAGCGGGTGATCCGCATCCGTACCGGAGAAGAGGGCGATGAGGCTGTCTGACCAGGGCGGGGGCGGCAATCGCCCCCAACTGGGTCACCCGGGCTTTGCGCTGCTGCCGAGATCGGAAAGATACTTGCTTCCGGGGTAGTTGTAGGCAAGCACCGCGGCGGTGGTCTGCGCCAGTTGCGGCAGGTCCAGGTGCCGGTAGTCCCGTGTCAGATAGTAGAGCGCCTCTTCCCGTGCCGCGCTCAACTGGTAGCGGGTGATCACCGTGTTGCAGCGGTTTGCCGAGGCGACATAGGCGTGACGCACATAGTAGAACTTGCAGATATCCAGATTGCGCTGACCGAGGATGTTGATGATCTTGGCCATGCGCAGGCGGGCGTCGGCGGCGTAAACGCTGTGCGGCCAGCGTTTGGCCAGCGTGTCGAGGGTGCTGAAAGCCTCCTCGGCGGGCCGGGGATTCTCCTGTGCGCCCTGAATGGCCTGATAATGGGCGATGCCTTTCAGATACCACGCGTAATCCACATAGGGATTGGCCGGGTGCAGCTTGATGAAGCGTTCGGCCGCCGCCGCCGCCGCCTCGGAATCTCCGCGCTGGTAATAACTATAGGCCGTATCGAGTTGCGCCTGTTCGGCGTAGGGACCGTAGGGGTAGCGGGTTTCCAGATCTTCAAAAAGCTTGATGGCGGCGGCGTAGTCGCCGCGATCCATGGCGTGTTTGGCAGGCTGAAACAGCGCCCGGGCGGATTCGTGGCTGACGGCAGAGCCGTCAGGGTTGTTCGGAGTGCTGGCGCAACCGGCGATCAGGGCGGTACAGCATAGGGACATCAGTATGCGTTTGCTCATGAAGGACAATAGTCTATAGTGGCGAGCCATGAGCGACGATAGTACGGGACTTCCCATGATTTTGCCAGAGGATCAGGCCGGCGAGCGCCTTGACACGGTGTTGAGCCAGTTGCTGCCGGAAACCAGCCGCAGCCGTATCCAGGCCCTGCTGCGCGATGGCAGGATTCTGGTGGATGGCGCGGCCGAAAAGCCCAGTGCGCGGGTGCGCGGCGGTGAGCAGGTGATGGTCGACTGGCCGCAGATCGAACCCAGCAACTGGCTGGCCGAGGACCTGCCCCTGCATATTCTGCATGAAGATGCGGACATTCTTGTCGTGCACAAGCCGGCGGGGCAGCTTACCCACCCCGGCGCCGGTCATGCCGACGGCACGCTGGTCAACGGCGTGCTGGCCCATGTGCCGGAGAACGCCTATCTGCCCCGCGGCGGTATCGTCCATCGGCTGGACAAGGACACGACCGGTCTGCTGGTGGTGGCAAAAACGGAAATGGCGCGGCAGTCGCTGATCGATCAGCTCGGTGACCATACCATGCACCGCGAGTATCTCGCGCTGGTGATGGGGGCGATGACGGGAGGTGGCCGGGTGGACGCGCCCATCGGTCGGCACGCTCAGGATCGTCTGCGGATGACGGTGCGTGATGACGGCCGGCCGGCGCAGACCGACTATCGGCTGGTGGAGCGCTTCCCCCGTCACAGCTATCTGCGCCTGCGCTTGGCGACGGGCCGCACCCATCAGATTCGTGTGCATATGACGCATATCGTCCACCCGCTGGTGGGCGACCCGGTCTATGGGGGGCGGATGACGGTGCCGAAAGGACTGGATGAGGCTGCGCTGGCCCGCTGGCGGCAGTTCCGTCGCCAGGCGTTGCATGCCTGGCGCCTGCGCCTTTACCATCCCGCAAGCGGAGATCTGATGACCTGGGAAAGCCCGCTGCCCGACGATATGACCGAATTGCTGGCGCTGCTGCGCCGTGCGCGTGATGGTGACTGAAGAGGCCGGTTATTGGGTGCCGGACTGGCCCGCGCCCCAGGGGGTGCGCGGCGCCGTGACCTTGCGCGGTGGCGGAGTCAGCCGGGGGGTCTACGCCTCCTTCAATCTCGGTGATCATGTGGGCGATGCGCGGGAGGCGGTGGCAGGGAATCGGGAACGGTTGCGGGCCGTACTGAAATTGCCCGGGGAGCCCTGCTGGCTGCGGCAGGTGCATGGCACGGAGGTCGCCACCCTGCCCGTGGCGCCAGCCCGTATTCCGGAGGCGGATGGCGCGGTCACCGGCACGCCGGGCGTGGTGCTGGCGGTGCTCACGGCCGATTGCCTGCCGGTTCTGGCCTGCAGCCGGGATGGCCGGCAGGTCGGCGTTTTTCATGCTGGCTGGCGAGGGCTGCTGGCGGGTATCCTGGAACGCGGCGTGGCCGCCATGCGGGTGGCACCGGAGGAGATTCTGATATACTTGGGACCGGCCATCGGTCCCGAGCATTTCGAGGTCGGGCCGGAAGTCCGGGCGGCTTTTCTGGCGGCGGACGCCGGAGCGGCAGAGGCCTTTCGCCGCGGGTCCGGCGATCGCTGGCTGGCAAATATTTATGAGCTGGCGCGGCGGCGTTTGCGGGGGGCCGGTGTGCAGGCCATTTTTGGCGGTGATCTGTGTACGGTGGCGGACCCCGCGCGTTATTTTTCCTATCGGCGCGACGGCGTTACCGGGCGTATGGCTTCTCTGATCTGGAAGGAGGGCGGTTAGCATGGCGGCTTTGCAATATGCGGAAACGATGCAGCGGATCACAGATACGGCGCGGATCGCCGCCACGCTGGCGCCCCTGGGCGTCACCTTGCAGGCGATTCCGGTGACCGGGGCGGGGGTCGCGGCGCTGCTGACCGAGCCGCAACCCGATCCGGAGGCACAGGCGGCGTTGCTGACGGCCCTGGATGACGTCTTCCGGCGTTTGCAGCGGGAGAGGGGCTATCAGGAGCGGGATCTGGTGGTGTTGTATCCCGGACATCCGCAGTTGGCGGAGCTCACCGCCCGTTTTCATCGCGTGCATACCCATGACGATGAAGAGGTGCGCTATATCGTGGACGGAGAAGGCGTTTTCGGCTTCGTTCTGGAAGACGGCGCGCAAGTCGAGCTGACCGTGCATGCGGGGGATTATGTCCATATCCCGGCGGAGGTGGAGCACTGGTTTCGTCTCACGGATGCGCAACGGATCAAGGCAGTGCGCTACTTCAGCGCGCGCGGCGGCTGGACACCGCATTATACCGATCGCGCCCTGCGGCCTTTTCCCAACCCATGACGGCGTTCATCGAGGTCGATTACCGGTTTCCCGCCGGGGTAGACGCCCGCTCACAGGCGCGGGCCATCGCCATCGGCCAGACGGCCGGAAGCTGGGACGCGCACTTTCAGCACCGGGAGGCGCAGTTGCGCGGCCATCTGGGGAAGGTGACCGCCATTACCGAACTGGCGGACGGACGTCATCAGGCCACGGTGCGCTTCCCCGCCGCCAATGTGGATGGTCGCCTCGGCAGCCTGCTCACCATGATTTTCGGCAAATATTCCCTGGCGGGTCCTGCCAAGGTGACGGCAATCCGTTTGCCGGAGCACTTCGGACGCTTGCCGCGCTTCGGGCTGGAGGGCATCCGCGCACGATTGGGGGTGCGGGAACGGCCCTTGGTCATGGCCATTTTCAAGCCGGCGCTGGGGCTGACGGCTGGGGACCACGCCGAAATCCTGGCAAAGGTGGCCGTTGCCGGGCTGGATATCATCAAGGATGACGAAATCCTCCCGGACCTGCCGATGGCGGCGACCCTGGCGCGCTGGGAGGCTTGTGCGCCGGTGATCGAGGCGCGGCGGGATCAGACGGGTCGTGATCTGCTCTACGCGGTGAATCTCTCGGGAGACGCACACCAGGTGCAAACGCTTGCGCTGCAACTGGTGGCCGCCGGTGCCAATGCGCTGCTCCTGAATGTGCTGGCATATGGTTTCCCGGTACTGGAGGCGCTGGTCGCCGATCCCGACATCGACGTGCCGATCTTCGCCCATCCGTCTCTGGCGGGCGCCTGGTGTGGCGCGCCGGATTACGGGTTTTCCTACGGGGCTCTGCTCGGTACGTTGATGGCCTACGGGGGGGCCGATGCGGTGCTCTATCCGGCGCAGTACGGCAGCCTGCCCCTTGCCGCGGCGGACGAATGGGCCATCGTCGAAGCGCTGCGGGCGCGGGGCGTGGCACCGGTGCCTTCGTCGGGCGTGCATCCCGGCATGGTGGGGCGCATCCTCGACGACTATGGCGCGGAGGTCATTCTCAATGCGGGGACCGGGATCATGGACCATCCCCAGGGTCCCGCGAGCGGGGTGCTGGCTTTTCACGAAGCCATCGAGCGCTGGCAGCATGCGGCGCCGCGCGCTCTGGAAGATTTGCCCGCCGGACCCTTGCGGGCGGCGGTGGAAAAATGGGGGCAGGGCTGATGCAAAGAGCCATTTTTTGCGACTTCGACGGCACCATCGCCCAGAGCGAAGTTTTCGTGGCCCTCATGCGTCATTTTGCGCCGCAGGCTGCCGCCCGGATACTGCCGGAAATCTACGCGCAGCGTCTGACCCTGCGTGACGGTTTGCCGCAGGTGCTGGGCACCATCCCTTCGTGGCGCTGGCCGGAACTGGAGGATTTCGTGCGGGATACGCAGATCCGTCCGGGACTCGACGGGCTGCTGGCCCGTGCCAACAAGGCCGGCATTCCTTTTATCGTCGTCACCGGCGGCTTCACGCGCATGGCCGAGATCGTCCTCGCCCCTTACCGCCGGGAAATTTACGCCATCCATGGCCTCGAGGCGGATACCACGGGCGAATGGCTGCGGGTGTCCTCCCCCTGGCAGGATGATCACGAACTGGTGGCCAAGGCCGCCGTGGTCGCGCATTACCATCCCCTGGACGCCGTCTGTATCGGGGATTCCATCACCGATCTGCGGGTCGCCCGGCAGTGTCCTCTGGTCTGTGCGCGGGACCTTCTCGCGGAATATCTGCGCGCCGAGGGGAGAGATTTCCTGCCCTTCGATGATTTCGGAGATGTGAGCGCCGCCCTCGAGCAACGCGGCTGGTGGCGGGAGCCTGCCCATGCATAATGATCCGCGCACCCATCTCGCTGCGGCGGCCCGCGATTTTTATGCGCGGGGCTGGATGCTGGGCACCGCTGGCAACCTGTCGGCACGCAGCGATACCGATACCTTCTGGATCACCGCCAGCGGCCGCCCCAAGGATCGGTTGGACGCCGGGGATTTCGTTCTGGCGGATCTGCAGGGTCAGGTGGTGCAGGCCCCACCGGGACGCCGGCCTTCGGCCGAGGCCGCCATCCATGAGACGATCTACCGGCATGTGCCAGACGCCCGGGTCATCTTTCACGTCCACTCCATCGAGGCCAATCTCTGCGGACATTTCGCGCGGCAGGGCCGGTTGCGTCTGCCGCCGCTGGAAATGCTCAAAGGTCTGGGCGTGCCCGATGCCGAGCCGCAGGTGGACCTGCCGGTCTTCGCCAATCATCTGAACGTCGCGCGGATTGCCGAAGATATGGACAAGGAGTTTGCCCGGGCACTCCCCCCTGTCCCCGGCGCGCTGATTCACCTCCATGGAGTGACGGCCTGGGGCCCGGACTTTCTGGCGGCCAGACACCATCTTGAATTGCTGGAATACTGTTTCCGTTATCTCGTGCAGGCGAAAATTCTCGCCATAGGAGTCTAGGATGAGTCAAGCCCTTCTTACGGTCATCGGCGAAGATCGCCCCGGTATTGTCGCCGCGGTCACTCAGGCCCTGTTCACCGCAGACTGCTCCATCGGGGACGCCTCGATGATGCGTCTCGGCGGTTACTTCACGGTCATGCAGCTCATCGATTACCCGCGTGATCTGGGCTCCGTGGAAATGGCGCTGGACCCGGCCATCAAACGCCTCAATCTGCGCGTACATCTGGACCCCGTCTCCAGTGTGTCGCCGACTGTGGATATGCCGAATACCCGGGTCACGGTCTACGGGGCCGATCATCCGGGCATCGTCGCGGGTGTCACCGGAGCGCTGGCGGCTATCGGGTTCAATGTGATCGACCTGGAAAGCGAGAGCACCGGCAGCGCCGAGCGGCCTCTCTACGTGATGGTCATTCAGGGCTATGCCCCCGAGGGTACGGAGAGCGTCCGCAAGGTCGTGGCGCCGTTGCGCGAGACGGAAGGGGTGGAAATCGGTGTGCATCCCATCGAGTCGGCGGTGTTTTGATGGCCGTACTCCCGATTCTGACTTATCCGGACCCAAGGCTGCAGCGCAAGGCCGATCCGGTCGGCGTATTCGACGACGAGCTGCATCACTTTATCGATGATCTGACGGAGACCATGTATGCCGGCCCAGGGGGGGTGGGTATTGCGGCACCGCAGGTGGACCGCGCGCAACGTGTCGTGATCGTCGATGTGCGCCCCAAACTGGGAGACGACTGTCATGGGCTCATGGTGCTGATCAATCCCGAACTGGCGGCGTGGGAGGGCATGGCGGTGGGCCGGGAGGGCTGCATGTCGGTGCCGGATTTCACGGGCAATGTCATTCGCGCGGAACGCATACAGGTGCAGGCCCAGGATGCCTTGGGACGGGAGCGGAATTACGAATGCGAAGGCTTCGAGGCCAGGGCCGTCCAGCATGAAATGGACCATCTCGATGGCTTTCTGTTTCTCGACCGGCTGGTCTCGCGGAAGGTCGATCTGTTCCGGCGCAAAAATTACAGGAAGTAGACGGGCAACGACGCTAACAGTTTGCGGCGCGGCATGTCCGCCTGTCGTGGCACCACCTTTTGCGCTGCTCGTGCCTGAATACCCGCCGCGAATGAAACTACAGTTCCACTCCTTCTTTGTTCATGACCGAGAAATACTCGGATATCTGGCTGTCGGGCACCGTCACCTTCAACGCCCAGACCATGGAGACGAGCGCCAACACTGTAACGCCCACCATGGACCAGTAAAAGGGAATGACTCCATGGCCCCCCAATACCTTGGGCCCAAACCAAGAAAGCACCCAGAGCCCCATAAAATAAGGGAATATCCAGGTGATATGCTTGAACCCCAAGGGAGTGCCATCACGGCTGCCGCGAATCCTGTATACGATGCCATATATGATCAGGATGGCGAACAGAGTGCCGAAGATGTAAGTCAGCGCCTTGAAACCGCCCCAGTAGGCGACGAGTGAAGAAAGGATAAACGCGATGGGCGCGATGACCTGCGCGCCCCACAAGCGGAAAGGTCTTTCCAGGTCAGGCATGGAACGGCGCAATTGCAGCAGGACGATAGGTCCGATACCGTAGGTGATCACCGAGATGGTAGTAATAAAACCCACCAGTTTCTGCCAGGAAGGAAAGGGTAGGAAGTAGATGCACCCGATCACATAGGCGACGATGATCCCCACCCAGGGCACGCCCCCTTCGGTGATCCTGGTAAAGAAGCTGGGGCCTGCCCCGACTTCGCCATTGGCGACCACGGCGCGGGCCGCAGATGTGGCATATACCAGAGCGGTGCCTCCCGGAGAAATCAGCGCGTCGGCATAAATCAGGACAGCCAGCCAGCCTATTCCCAAAAGAGAGGCAATGGCGGCAAAAGGACCAAATACCCCGGAAAAGCTCAGTTTGGTCCAGCCTTGCGTCAGTTGTGACGGGGGCATGCTGACCAAAAAGGCCCATTGCAGACCGACGTAAATAATCGCACCAATCACGATAGCACCAATTACCGCCAGGGGAATATGTTTGCCAGGTTCGCGGCTTTCACCACCCAGTTCGATCGCCTGTCGAAAACCCAGGTAGCTGAAGACAATGCCCGATGATGCGACGGCAACGAACATGCCATGCACGTTTTCATGCCAGTGAAGAACCTGCAAATTTTCGGGATGATAGGAGAATGCGACGAGGACGATAATGGTAAGGACGGGTACGGCCAGTTTCCACCAGCCCAGTCCGGTAAAAATGTTGGCTACCCGGCGAATGCCTAAAAAATTGAGCAGGAACATGATACCCAGAAGCACTACGGAGCTTATGAGTCCCGGGCCGCTAAGCAGGCCAGTGTCGCCTACCAACAGTCCGGGAATATAATTGTTGGCATAGGTCAGTACGGCGACCACCTCCACTGGCGCAATGGCGATGTAGAACATAAACAACAGCCACGCCCAGATCTTACCGAGTAGATTGCCATGTACTACGTTAGCAATATGTGTCGCGGCACCGGCTTTGGGAAACAAAGGCCCGACCTCGGCATAAGTCAGGCCGAGAAACAAAATGGTAATGGCGCCAATCAGCCATGAATAGATGCTAAGGGGTCCGGCCACCTGCGCTGCGGCCAGCGGACCAAATAGCCAGCCGGAACCGATGATTCCTCCCAGACTGGCGAAAATGAGCCCTGAAAATCCTACCTCTCTCTTTAGCTTCCCGGCCATGATTGATTGCCTCTTTGAAAGGTTTTTTCTGCACCAATACGGTGCTCTTCAAGCACAAAATTAGGTGCCACGCCAAAGGTGGATGCGCAGCAAGCGAGGTCGGCAGCGGGCTGCCTGGTCTGATGAAAAATCAAAAGTAAGCCATTCGCTCCGCAAACGAGGTCGCTTATCGTTTCAACGCCTTCCAAATGAAGGATTCCATGTTTTGAGGAGCCTTACCCGGCACGAAGCGCCTGTCCACTCCTGAATCACGCCACACCAGCTCCGATCCGAACAAGGGTTGTTCCGCGCCTGGCCTCCATGGGGGCGATGATGGTGCTACAGATCATTCTTGCATATGTCCCGTACAAGGTAGAGGCCATAAGGCAGGAACCTTGGCGGTTACGCTTTAAGCGCCCCGTACTGCACATCCAGCCATTCCCGATAACTCCCGTCCATGATTTTCTGCCACCACTGCGGATGCTCCAGATACCAGCGGATGGTCTGACGGATGCCGGTGGGGAAGTCTACGGCGGGCTTGAACCCAAGCTCCCGGGTGATTTTCGTGGCGTCGATGGCATAGCGGCGGTCATGGCCGGGCCGGTCACGGACATGCTGGATGAGATCGGCACTTTTCCGCCCCAGCGCCGCCGCCGAATGGGGAAAGGCTTGCAGCCATCGCGGATCTTCGGCGAAGAGATCATCCATGATTTCGCCGATGAGCCGCACGATCTCGATGTTGGCCCACTCGTTGCAGCCGCCGATGTTATAACTTTCCCCTTCCCGTCCCTGTTCCAGGATCGTCGCGATACCCCGGCAATGGTCTTCCACATAGAGCCAGTCACGGATCTGCCGGCCATCGCCATAGATCGGCAGGGGCTTGTTGTGAAGGATGTTGACAATGATGAGGGGAATCAGCTTCTCGGGAAAGTGATAGGGTCCGTAGTTGTTGGAGCAGTTGCTGGTGGTGGTGCTGAGCCCGTAGGTGTGCTGATAGGCGCGGACTAGGTGATCCGCTCCTGCCTTGCTGGCGGCATAGGGGGAGTTGGGGGCGTAAGGCGTCTCTTCGCGAAAGGCGGGATCCTGCGGACCGAGGGTGCCGTATACCTCATCGGTGGAAATATGGTGAAAGCGGTGGGGTATCCGTCCCCGCGGTCCTTCCAGCCAGATCGCCCTGGCGACGCGCAACAGATTGTGAGTACCGAGGATGTTGGTCTGGATGAAGGCGTCGGGATCGTGGATGGAGCGGTCCACATGGCTCTCGGCGGCGAAGTGGACGATGACGTTGAGGTGATGGTCGGTCATGACCCGTTCTACCAGCAGGGCATCATTGATGTCGCCCTGTATGAAGCGAAAACCACTGTGCTGTTCCAGCCCTTCCAGATTATGACGGTTGCCGGCGTAGGTGAGGGCATCCAGGGCGATGAGCGTGGCGCGGGGATGTTGCCACAGCCAGTGGTGGCAGAAGTTAGCGCCGATGAAGCCGGCAGCTCCGGTCACCAGCAGGCGTTTTTCGACG
>DAIEIW010000175.1:0-7843 GCA_027351205.1 Acidithiobacillus sp. | reverse complement strand
TCTATGACGTCTTCCATACCTTGGCCCTAGGAAGCAGGTGGGAGGCGACAGAAACGGCCGCCGGGACAGGCCGCGAGGTAACCTTGTAATTCCATGTCCAAGAGGATGGCCGAAAGCTCGGTCAGCGTCAATCCGCAGCGGTGGGCGATCTGTTCCGGGGCGAGGGGGTCGAAGTCCATGGCGGCCCAGACCCTGGCCTGGGCCGGATCTTCGGGCTGCCAGTCTGCGGCGGGTGCCATCGCCTGACCGTCCCGCAACACGGCGTACAGGGGCCCGAGTTCGCTGAGCACGTCCTCGGCACTCTCGACCAGTTTGGCGCCGTCGCGAATGAGGCGGTGCGGGCCGCGCGACAGCGGCGAGTGGATGGAGCCGGGGATGGCAAAAACTTCGCGGCCCTGCTCCATCGCCAGCCGGGCGGTAATCAGTGAGCCGCTGCCCTCAGCGGCTTCGACCACCAGTACACCCAGGCTGAGGCCGCTGATGATGCGGTTGCGGCGGGGGAAGAGGCCGCTGCGCGGGCCGGTATCGGGGGGCTGTTCGCTGAGGATGAGGCCCTGTCCGGCAATCTGGCGGGCGAGCTGCAGGTGGTTGCGCGGATAGATGAGATCGGCGCCGGTGCCGAGTACGGCGACGGTGCCGCTGTTCAGCGCTCCGCGATGGGCGGCGGCGTCGATGCCGAGGGCCAGACCGCTGCTGATGATCAGGCCCGCCTCACCCAGGTTTCTGGCGAAGGCTTCGGCCGTCGCGACACCGCTCGCGGTGGGGCTGCGGCTGCCGACGATCGCCAGCATGGCCTGGTTCAGGCAGGCGCGTTGTCCACGCAAATAGAGCAGCGGGGGCGGGTCGGAGATATGGCGTAGCAAAGGCGGATAGTCGCTGTCCGTCCAGCGACAGAGGTCGGTATCGGGACTTTCCAGCCAGCGCCGGTCTGCGGGCGTGAGAATGTCCTCGGGCGCCTTCTGCAGAGCGGCGATTTGCGCCGCCTGCAAACCAAGATCCTGCAGGGCGCCGACGCCGGTTTGAAAACAGCGATCTACCGCACCAAAGCGCTCCAGAAGAGCACGTTGGCGGATCGGGCCGAGGCCGGAGATCCGACCTAGGGCGAGCCAGGCCCGGTCTGTCACCCGTTTCCTGCGGAGCTGTCGCTGGCCGTTACGGGACTCGGACTGGCCAGATTATCACCTACCTGGATGCCACGCGTCGCCGTGGTAATCACGGCGTAGGAGACGGTGGGGAAGACCCGGAACAGCATCACACTGCCCACCTTCTGGGGTGGCAGGGCGAAGGCTTTGCCGGTCACGGTATTTTTCGTCGTTTCCGCAGCCCTTTCAATCTGTAGTACATTGCCGTCGCGCAGACCGTCTTCCCCGCCCTGATCCACGATAACCACCTGACCCGCCATGAGTTCGGGATAGTCACTCATCTTGGCGATGATATGAGCATTCACCGGGTGGGAGGGGGCGCTGGGGAAGTAGTGGGGTACAACGCTCTTCGTGGTGGGTACCAGCCGGTCGCCCAGAGAGATTTCCTTCAGGGCGTTAGTGATTTCCATAGCGGCGTGGGCGCCGTTGCGACGTACGACTGCGCTGCCCAGATCGCGGAGCGCATAACCGACGGCATTTTTGCGTCCGGGGCGATAGAGTTCCGGCCCGAGGGCGACAATCTGGTAACGGGCGCCAACGGGCGCATGTGCCAGGCCGGAGGCATAGAGTTTGTCGCCGACCGAGTAGACGATATGCTTACTGGCGCTGGCTGCAAGATAGGGCAGTTGGTCATAAGCCTTCTTGCTGGCGATGACACCGGGCGTGCCGAGAAAAGGCATGACCTCGCCGCGTGCGACCGTGGGCAGGGGCTCTGCGGTCATCCGGGGATGCAGTGCGATCACACGGAGTTCCGGCTGGCCGCCCGGCCCGCGGGTGATCACGACGCGGTCGCCCGGATAAATCAGGTTGGGGTTTTTGATGTAGGCATTCCGGTGCCATAGCTGCGGCCATTCCCAAGGGTTTTTGAGAAAATGTGCGGCAATACCCCAGAGGGTATCTCCGCGTTTGACGGTGTAGCTGTGCGCACTGCGCAATGGTGTGCCGGACGGCGCAGCCTGCGCCATTACCGGGGCCATGACGCCGAGGCCGAGACAAAATAGGGTGTTGCGCCAGGTGTTCTTCTGCATGAATGATCTCCGCCGGACTTCCGCAGGGCATAGTATTAGTTCAAGATACGATTTTTGCCGGATTGCAATAATTGGTGACGAAATGCCCCTTTTGAAGATACTGGAGTTTCCTGACGCACGCCTCAAGGACGTGGCCCGGCCCATAGCCAGGGTGGACAAACAGATTCAGCAGCTTGCCGACGATATGGCGGAGACCATGTACGATGCCCCGGGTATCGGTCTGGCCGCGCCGCAGGTGGCCGCTGGCCACCGGCTGATTGTCGTGGATGTTTCGGAAAATCGCAACGATCTGCTGACCCTGCTGAATCCAGAAATCATTGCGCGCACGGGTGAGGAAGAGATGAAAGAGGGTTGCCTGTCGGTGCCGGGAGTGCTGGAAACGGTGCGCCGCGCCGAAAAGGTGACGGTGCGCGCCACGACGGTGCTGGGCAAGACCCTCGAACTGGAGGCCGACGGGTTGCTGGCGGTTTGCCTGCAGCACGAGATCGACCATCTCGACGGCACCCTGTTCGTCGATCATCTGTCCCGCCTCAAGCAAAATCTGATTCGCCGTAAGGCGGAAAAAAGGGCGCGGCTCGGTGACTGAAAAACAGCGCATTGTTTTTGCGGGGACGCCGGAGTTCGCACGCATCATCCTCGCCGAACTGCGGCAAGGACCGGAAGCCGTCGTCGGGGTGTTCACACAGCCGGATCGCCCGGCGGGCCGAGGGCGGGCGTTGCAAGCCAGCCCGGTCAAGCTGGAGGCTCTGGCTGCGGGCATTCCTGTTTTTCAGCCCGAATCCTGTAAAACGGGCGAGGCCCTGGAATTGCTCCGGAGCCTAGCGCCGGATCTGCTGATTGTCGTGGCCTACGGTCAGATTCTTCCCCAGGCGATACTGGCCCTGCCGACGCGCGGTGCCATCAACGTGCATGCCAGCCTACTGCCGGCCTGGCGCGGCGCGGCGCCTATCGCCCGGGCCATCGCGGCGGGCGACAAAGAAAGCGGTGTCGCCATCATGCAGATGGAAGCCGGGCTCGACTCCGGCCCGGTGCTATGGGAGGAGCGCGTGCCCATCGCACCTGATGACACGGCGGCCAGCCTGCACGACCGTTTGGCACGGTTGGGCGGCGAGGCTTTGCGTCACGCCCTGGACGGTCTCTGGGCGAATCGGCTCAAACCCATGCCTCAGGATGCCGCGCTGGTGACCTATGCCCGCAAGCTGAAGAAGGAGGAGGCCCTGCTCGACTGGCGGCTTCCCGCGACGACGCTGGAGCGTCTGGTACGGGCCTTCAATCCCAGTCCGGTCGCCCATACGCTTTTTCGCGACAAGGGCCTGCGGGTCTGGCAGACGCGGGTGCTGGGCGCCGGAGGTGATCAGGCGCCCGGCAGCATCAGCGCCGTGGAAAAGGATGGGGTGGTGGTGACCTGTGGTGAGGATCGATTGCAGTTGCTGGCGGTTCAGCCTGCAGGCAAGGGGGTGCTCAGTGGCAGCGATTTCGCCCGCGGTTATCGCCCGCAGGTCGGTGAAGTGCTGGGATGAGGGAAGCGCGAACGGGGATTGAACGGGCAAAAAGCACATCGGGTGAGGCTGTGCGCAAGGCCGCCATTGCCGTATTGCGCGGCGTGGATAGCGGGCAGACGGTGGATGCCGCGCTGCTGCCGGTTTCGTTGACCGGTGCGGATCGGGCGACCTTGCAATGGTTGGTTCTCGGTACGCTGCGCGAATATCTATCCGTACAGGCCCTTTCCGCAAAATTGCTGCGCAAGGCGTGGCGCGACGAGGATGCCGATCTGAGCTTTCTGCTCAGTCTGGCTCTTTTTGAGTTGCGCCACGGCCAACGACCCGCCTTTGCGGTGGTCAATGACTGGGTGGAGATGACAGAGGCACTCAAAAAACCGTGGGCGCGTGGCCTGATGAATGCCGTCCTGCGCCGTTATCTGCGAGAGCGTGAGGTGTTGGATACAGCGCTGGTCGATCGCGATCTCGGGCATCCGGCCTGGCTGGCGGCGCGCTTGCGCGCGGCCTATCCGCAGGACTGGCCGGCCATTGCCGCGGCCAATAACAGCGTGCCGCCTCTCTGGCTGCGGGTGAATACGCAGCGGGTGGACCCCGCTGCATATCGGCGGTTGTTGGCAGAACAAGGCCGTGAGGCCGAGGGCGTGACGTGGAGTACGGCGGCCTTGTGCCTGCCTGCCAGCGTGCCGGTAGCGACCCTGCCGGGCTGGGATGCCGGCTGGGTGGCGGTACAGGACGGCGCGGCACAACTGGCGGCCCACATTCTCGCGCCCCGGGAGGGGGAACGGATTCTGGATGCCTGCGCGGCCCCTGGCGGCAAGACGGCCCATCTGTGGGCCTTGGGGGCAACGCGGCTGGATGCCCTGGACCGCTCTGCGGAACGCCTGAACCGGGTGCGTGAAACTCTGGAAAGACAGGGCGGCGAGGCGCATTTGCAGGCGGCGGATGCGGCGGAAACCGCCACCTGGTGGAATGGTGAGACCTATGACGCCATTCTCCTGGATGCACCCTGTACCGGCACCGGTGTCATTCGCCGCCATCCCGATATTCGTCTGCGCCGCCAACCGGAAGATGTGGCCGAAGCCGTGGCGCAACAGGCGCGTCTGCTGGAAGGGTTGTGGCCTTGTCTGCGCCCCGGCGGTCGGTTGCTCTATGCCACCTGCTCGGTATTGCCCGAGGAGAACGAAGAACAGATCGCCGCCTTTGTTCGGCGGCATTCCGATGCGCGCCGCATGGCTCATCCGCTGACCGGACAACGCCTGCCCGGCCAGGAAGATATGGATGGTTTTTACTATGCCTTGCTGGAGAAGGACGCATGCGCCTGAGCAGCGCGTTGCGTTTGCCTGACGGCAGAAGGGGGCAGCGGCTATTGGTCGTCATACTGCTCGGGCTATGCGGCGTTTTTTGCGTAACCGGGGTGGCAGTGGCTGGTCCGGCGTTTCACGTGGAACGTGTGCAGGTGACCCCCCATGCGAATGCTGTTGAAATCGACGCCAGCGTGCAGTTGGGCAAGGAAGCGCTCCTGCAGCAGGTGCTCGACCAGGGGCAGATGCTGACTTGGGTTGTGGAGGCGGAGTGGCGGGAACCCGAGCCTTTCTCCTTCATTCCCGGTATCGGCGTGCATGCACGCCGGGAACAGCGCTGGCACATCCGTTATTATCCCCTGACAAACCAATATGGCATTGAGGATCAGCAGGGCGTGCTTACCTTGTACGCGCACTGGAGTGAGGTCGTCACGGCGCTGACCCGGGTGCGGCGCTTCGTGCTCCCGCTGGCCCACGGTGCGGCGCGGGGTCAGGTGGCATTGCGGGTGTATGTCGACAGTCAGGCCTTACCTCTGCCGTTGCGTTTGCGATCTTTGCTTGACCACTGGAAACTGGAGTCCTCATGGACCGTCGCCCCCCTTCCCCGTTGAAAAACTGGTTGCGTGCCCTGAGCGCCGGAACCACAGGGGAGCAGCTGCGGGTGGGGCCGCGCTGGGACGCCGTTCTGCTCCTGCTCGCCATTGTGGCCTTTTTGGGGATCAACTTTTTCACCAGCGCCGGGGGGCCGCTGAGCCATTATTTTGTGCCCATGCTGGTGATTTCGGCGGGGATCGTCCTCTTTCTGCTCTCCCTGGTACTGATCTCGGTGGTGGCGCTGCTGTTGCGACTGCGGCGTGGCGAGGTGGGCAGTCAACTGGCTACCCGCCTGGTGGTCATCATCACTCTGCTCAGTTTTTTGCCGGCAGCCGTCGTTTTCGGTTTTTCCTGGCAGTATCTGAATCGGGGCGTGGACTCGTGGTTCAGCAGCGCTGTGCAGAGTGCGCTGGATCAGGCCCTGAATGTGGCCAAGGCGGGCGTTGATCGCTACCGCAATTCCACGTTGCTGGCGGCGGAAAGCATTGCCCAGGCGCTGGTGGGGGAGTCAGACAGCAGCGCCGTAATCACCGTGATTGCCCTGCGCGATCAGTATCGCCTGAGCAGCGTAACCCTCTTCTCCAGCGACAACCGGATCATCGCCACCAGCAGTGATAACCTCAGTCTGGCCCCGCGTGTGCCGCGCCGGGAAATTCTCGCCATGGAAGAGGGCCATCCGACCGCCACCATCGAGCCGGAACCCAAGGGCGGCCTGCTGGTAAAGGTGCTGATCCCGGTGCTGAGCCCACATCTGGGGGAAAGCAACCGCATGCTTTATGTGGAACAGCCCATTCCCGAGCAACTGACCCGGGCCGCGGAGGCGGTGCAGGTGGCGTATACCCGGTATCACCAGTTGATGCTGATGCGCGAACCGATGAAAACGGCCTTTCAGCTCAGCTTGGCGGTGGCCTTGCTGCTGGCTGTGCTGTCGGCGGTGTGGATGGGTATGCATCTGGCGCGACGACTGACCGCGCCCATCGCGCGCCTGGCGGCGGGAACCCAGGCGGTGGCACGTGGCGAGTTTATTCCCTTGCAGACCGTCGCGAGTCACGACGAGCTGGGTGTCCTGATACATTCGTTCAACAATATGACCCGACAACTGGCGCGGGCCAAGCAGCAGGCGGCGGCGGCGCAGGAGCAGGCGGAGCAGCGGCGGTTGTATCTGGAGACCGTGCTCGGACAGATTTCCAGCGGCATTCTGACTTTTGATGGCGAAAATCATTTGGCCGAAGTCAACGCTGCGGCGACCCACATCCTTCAGGAGGATCTGTTCAGAGGCAGCGCTCTGGATGACTTGCATGACGGTACCGCGCTGGAGCCCCTGTGGAAACTGGTGGCGGATTGGGTGGAACACCCCCGTAACGGGATGCAGAAGGAGTTGCAGATCGAGCGCTCCGACGGGCCACAGACCATTATCGTGCATGGCGCGCATTTTGCGGATGACGCCGGCAGTCGGGGTTTCGTCCTGGTTTTCGACGACATCAGTACGCTGGTCGCCGCCCAGCGCAGCGCCGCCTGGAGTGAAGTGGCGCGGCGTCTGGCCCACGAGATCAAGAACCCGCTCACCCCCATTCAGCTCTCCGCCGAGCGGCTGCGGCGCAAATATCTGGAACGCCTTGGCGATGAGGGGGAGACCCTGGATCGTGCCACCCGCACGATTATCCATCAGGTGGATGCCCTCAAGGTGATGGTGGATGCCTTCTCGGAGTACGCCCGGCAGCCGCAGCTCGAGTTGCGCCCACTCGATCTCAACGCGCTGATTCTGGACGTGCTCGACCTGTATCGTGGGCAAGAGAGCGGGGTGGAGATTCGAGCTGAGTTGGGTGCGGGCCTGCCCCCCCTGCGGGCCGATGTGCATCGCCTGCGCCAAATCCTCAACAATCTTCTACGCAATGCCCTTGACGCCTTACAGGGTGGCGTAGAATCTTCTGATGGTAAGCATATCCTGATTCGCACCCGTTTGACGGACGCCGGCCCCGCAAAGATGCTAGAGTTGACGGTGTTAGATGACGGACCCGGCTTCCCGGTCGAGTTGCTGGCGCGGGTTTTTGAGCCCTATGTCAGCAGCAAGGTGAAGGGTTCTGGGCTGGGTCTCGCCATCGTCCGGCGTATCGTTGAGGAGCACGGCGGACAGATTGTTGCCGATAATCAGGGTTTGCAGGGCGGTGCGCGTATCGTTATTGATTTTCCGTTAGGTTGAGACAGGTGTTCAGGAGGCGGCATGGAAGATGCACGATTGAATATTCTGGTGGTGGATGACGAACCCGATATCTGCGCGA
>DAIEIW010000168.1:0-2382 GCA_027351205.1 Acidithiobacillus sp. | reverse complement strand
ATGAGCCCTTGGCTAATCTGGATTTCGGCAGCGCCAATGCGCTGGTGGCGTTGCTTGGTAGATTGACGCGTACCCGACAGATTGCTGTACTGGTGACTGCCCATGATATGAACCCACTCTTACCTGTCATGGACCGTCTGGTCTATCTGGTGGGCGGGCAGGCCGCCACCGGCAGTGTGGAGGAGGTGGTGCAGCCTGAGGTGTTGAGTAAGCTCTATGGTTACCCGGTAACGGTATTGCGGCATGGGCGGCGGATACTCGTGCTACCCGATGTCGCCGCTGAAGAAGCCGAGGCGGGCACGGCAGCGCATGTGCCGCATCCGGAAAAGGCCGATTAACGCCATGTGGAATCTTTGGATGCTTTTGGAAAATTCCAGTTTCTTCAGTAGTGAGCCGGTGCAAACCGCGCTGATCGTGGGGACTTGCGCAGCGCTGGTCAGCGCGGTGATCGGTGTGTTTACCATATTGCGCGGCAATGCCTTTGCCGGACATGCCCTGGCCGACGTGAGCAGCGCCGGTGGGGCCGCCTCCTTCCTGCTGGGCATCAATCCCTTGCTGGGCTTTCTGGGTATGGCCTGGATTGCGGCCTTCGGCATGGAGTTTCTTGGTGTACGCAAGGTGCGGGAGCGCGATCTTGCCACGGGCATCGTTCTGGGGGCGGGATTGGGTCTGTCGGCGCTCTTTCTTTATCTGGATGTGACGACTACCAGCACTACGGGTGCAGCGGTATCGGTGATGTTTGGCTCCATGTTTGCAATTCCGCGGCGTCTTATCGGTCCTGCGTTGATGGTCTCCGCCGGGGTGTTTTTGCTGGTGGGTCTGCTCTACCGGCCGATGATGTTGACGGCGGTGGACCCTGATCTGGCGGCAGCACGGGGTATTTCCCTGCGTTGGATCGGTTTGCTGCAACTGCTGGCCCTGGGGCTGGCGGTGGCGGTCTGCGCCCTGGCCATCGGCGCGGTGCTGGCGACGGCTTTGCTCATTGGTCCGGCGGGTGCGGCGATTCGTCTGAGCCGACGTCCGGCGCAGGCGATATGCTGGGCCATTGCTATCGGTTTGACGGCGGTCTGGGGTGGTATCTGGATGGCCTATGAGAGTTACTACTGGTTTTCCGGTAATGCCTGGCCAGTGAGTTTTTTTGTCGTGACGCTGGTGTTTGTGTTTTATCTGGCGGTGGTGCTGGTGGCTAAGATGACGGGCTTGTCAGCGCGTCCAAAGCCGGTCATCTGGCCGCACTGCGAGGTGTAAGGCATGTTCTCCAGCTTCATGAGCAATACTTGGATTGCCGCCAGCGCTGTTGCTTTTGTCGCGGCTTTCGTCGGATTTTTTGTGGTGACCAGACGTTCGGCCTTTGCCGCTCATGCCTTGCCATTGGGTGCCTTTCCGGGGGCGGCGGCGGCCAACCTGCTAGGGATCAATCCGCTGATCGGGTTGCTGGTTTTTGTCGGAATGGGGGTTTTACTCCTGCGCCAATTGGTGCGCATGGGGCGCCGCGATGTGGGCACGGGGCTGCTGCTGGTGCTGTTTCTGGGGGTGGGTGCGTTGTTGCTCAGCATGACCAGTGAGTATGCACCGGCAGTGTTTTCCCTCCTCTTCGGCGAGGTGCTGGGGGTCAGCGACGCCGATTTGTGGCCCATACTGGGTATCTGCGCGCTGGTGGTTGTGGGCATCGCTCTGTATTTTCGGCCTCTCTTGCTGGATTCGACTTTTCCCGATCTGGCGGCCTTGCAGGGGATCCGCGCATCACGCATGGATCTGGTGTTCCTGACCCTGCTGGCCCTGGTGACTGCCACGGCCTTGCCGGTGGTGGGGGCCTTTCTGGTGTTCACCCTGCTGGTCGGCCCGCCGGCTGCCGCCCAGGCGTTGAGTGGGAATCCCATGCGCGTGCTGGCGCTATCCGTGATTTTTGCAGAGGGCTGCATCTGGAGTGCTATTGCGCTCTCTTACTGGACCAACTGGCCCATCGGTTTTTTTGTCGGGACCATTGGTGCAGGCCTGTTTACGGTGGCACGTTCTTACCGGCACTGGAATCAGCGGCAGCGCAATTTCGTGGCGGTATAAATACGCAAGGAACGGTGTATGAATCAGTCTGTGAATCTTTAGTAGCTCATCCTGGATTTTGAGGGGAAGCTATCCCGAGTGGCAGCAAGATGACTAGCTTGAGATCGGTGCTGGTCGCTGGCAACAACGTGCACTGTTCATAGACCACCTGCCCGTGCTGTGGATGCTGAAAAACCCGCCTGCCACCCTCCCGTTCGACGACATCCTGTGCAGCCCAGAGCTGAGAAAAAATCGGACTGTTTTGCTGAAGATGCTCGATTTGGCGGGCCATTTGCGGATCGTCCAGGTGCTTGCCCACATCCGCACGAAATTCCGCGATGA
>DAIEIW010000149.1:0-30720 GCA_027351205.1 Acidithiobacillus sp. | reverse complement strand
GCCAATGGCAGCGGCAAGACGACGCTGATGAAGATTCTCGGTGGCGATCTGGAGCCCAGCTCCGGACACGTCAGCCTGAGCAGCGGCGAGCGTCTCGGCAAGCTGCGGCAGGATCAGTTTGCCTTTGAAGAATGCACCGTGCTGGACACGGTAATTATGGGCCATGCCGAACTCTGGCGGGTCAAACAGGAACGCGATCGCCTCTATGCCCTGCCGGAGATGACCGACGAAGAAGGGATGGCGGTGGCGCATGTGGAGGTGGAGTTTGCCGAGTTGGGCGGCTATGCGGCCGAGTCCCGGGCTGGGGAGTTGCTGAGTGGTGTGGGTATTCCGCTGGAGCAGCACAGCGGCTTGATGTCGGCGGTGTCACCCGGCTGGAAACTGCGGGTATTGCTGGCGCAGGCGCTTTTTGCCGACCCTGACATTCTGCTGCTGGACGAGCCGACCAATAACCTCGACATTCATACCATCCAGTGGCTGGAAGAACTCATCGGCAACATCAACAGCACCGTCATCATCATTTCCCATGACCGCCATTTTCTGAATAGCGTCTGTACCCACATGGCTGACCTAGATTATGGCGAGTTACGCATTTATCCTGGCAATTATGATGAATATATGCAGGCGTCAACCCTGGTGCGGGATCAGTTGCTCGCCGATAATGACAAGAAAAAGGAGAAGATGGCCGAGTTGCAGGGCTTTGTGAGCCGCTTCTCCGCCAATGCCTCCAAGGCCAAGCAGGCGACTTCCCGCGCCCGTCAGCTAGAGAAAATCCAGCTTGAAGAAGTGAAGCCCTCCAGTCGGCAAAATCCCTATCTGGTCTTTCATCAGGAACGCAAACTCTATCGCAATGCCCTGGATGGGAAGGACCTGAGCAAATCCTTTGGCGATCTGCGCCTGTTTCATAAAATGCGCTTGCATGTCGAGGCGGGCGAACGGATTGCGATTATCGGCTCCAATGGTCTGGGCAAAACCACCTTGTTGCGTTGTCTGATGGGCGAACTGACCACGGATGCCGGCGAAATAAAATGGGCGGAGAATGCGCGTATCGGTTATTTCGCCCAGGATTATGCCCCGGAATTTGCGGAGGATATGACGCTTTTCGACTGGATGTGCCAGTGGCGCGGTGAGCGCGATGATGATCAGGTGATCCGCGGTGTGCTGGGGCGCCTGCTCTTCGGGCAGGATCAGGTCAATCGTTCGGTCAAGGTGCTCTCCGGTGGCGAAAAAGGCCGGATGCTCTTCGGCAAACTCACCCTGCAGAAACCCAATGTGCTGATTCTCGATGAACCGACCAACCACCTGGATATGGAATCCATCGAGTCTCTCAATTCGGCCCTGGAGAAATACGACGGAACCTTGCTTTTTGTCAGCCATGACAGGGAGTTTGTGTCTTCACTGGCCACCCGCGTCATCGAATTCACCCCGCGGGGCATTCAGGACTTCAAGGGCACCTATGAAGATTATCTGCGCAGCCAGGGCACGGGGTGAAGATCGGCGGGTTTATTTTTTCCGGTAAAATGGTTTCCATATACCGATAAACAGCAAAACAACGCCGACCAGAAAAATTTCGCCGATCCATTTCCAGTGAACCGCATTCAACACGTCCGCCAGGCGCAGCAGACTTTGCGCCTGGGCATCGGTGCCGTGGTGGACCGCCAGTTCCGCCACGGCGTTGGTTTTGAACACCACGCCCAGATAGCGCAGCACCATCAGCAACAGATCCGCAATAAGCAGCCCGGTGCCGATGTACACCCACCAGATGCGCAAAAAAGCGATGCGCCGCATCCGCCGCTCAGGCCCGCCAGCCATTCATGACCTGTAAGGCCTTCCGCAGCATGGCCTGGGCTTGCTCCGGGCTATCGGCCTCCGTATAGCAGCGCAGTTCCGGCGCGTTGCCGGAAGGTCGCAGATGAATGATGCCGCCCGGCGCGAGGGTCACCCGGATGCCGTCCGTCAGATCCATGTGCTGCGCGGCACCCGCAATTTCTCCAAAGGCGGTGTTGAAGGCCACGAGATTGGCCGCCTTGTCCTCGCCGCGAAAAGTATCCATGTAGCGCTGGCTCCGCGCCGTTGGAAAGTTCTGCAAACGGTCGCTGGCGGTATACCGGGGCGGCAGGTCGGTCAGCAGGTCGGCCAGGGGGACGCCACGATCCTGCGCCGCCGCGAGCACCGTCAGCATGGGCAGGATGGCGTCGCGGGTGGGAAGGGGCGCCAGGGTGCGGCCATCACGGGTAAGCGGGCTGCCCAGCAGAAAACCCCCGTTGGCCTCATACCCGCAGACGGGCGTCAATCCCTCCTGCAAGGCGGCCTGCATCGCCTCGATGACATAGGGAGAACCGATCCGGGTGCGGCGGATTCCTGGGAAAAATCCGGAGATTTCCAGCGCGGTGTTACTGCTCACCGGCGTAACCACTGTGTAAGCACCTAAAGTGCGGGCGGTCAGTATCCCCAGGACGTCGCCGCGCCACCAGCGGCCCTCATGGTCGGCAATCATGGGACGGTCGGCGTCGCCGTCTGTGGTCAGGAGCGCATCGAGATGGTGCTCAGCCACCGCGCTCTGCGCCAGAACCGTGTCTTCGGGGCGCAGGGCCTCGGTGTCCAGGGCCACAAAATCCGCAGAGCGGCCCAGGGGCAGCACCTCGGCACCCAGCGACTCCAGCAGTGTCACCAGCAGATCACGGGCGACGCCGGAGTGCTGGTAGACGCCCAGTCGCCATCCGGCAAGACTGTCCGCGCCGAAAAAGTCCCGGTAACGCTGCTGATAGAGCGCCAGCCAGTGCGGGTCAGCAGCGGGCAAAACGGGCGGTTTGCGCAGCGCGCCCGCGTCGTCGAAAAGGGCCGTATCCACCGTCATATCCTGACGCAGGATCCCGGCCTCATCTGCTTTGAGCAGCTCTCCGCCAGGCAGGTTGAATTTGATGCCATTGCGATCAAAAGGAATATGGCTGCCGGTGACCATCAGCGATGGTGCCCCCGCCGTCAGCCCTGCAAAAGCCAGTGCTGGTGAGGGAAGGTATCCGGCGAAACGGGGCTGCCCGCCCCCCGCGAGGACCGCGGCCCAGGCTGCGGCCAGCATCCGCGGCGTGCTGGGACGCAGGTCGCCGCCCAGTATCACCGCATTCCCGGTGTGAAACTCGCCGATTTCCGCAAGGTAGCGCAGAAAAGCCCGCGTATGTGCATAAACGACCTGATCCGTGAGATCCGCCACCAGACCCCGCAACCCACTCGTCCCAAAAGCCACCATCATCTGCCCTCTCCGTGTGTGCCGTTCCGCTCATGATAACGGCAAGGCGCTGGCGGGGATACCGGCGGACCACCCCGAACCGCTTCCCCTCCTGCCCCCCGACTGTGTACCATATGCGGTTTGCACGGCGGCATCGTCCTGGTGCATTTCCCAATACCATCAAACCACCGAGCACACCCATGCCTACCAATGATGACTGGATGAACTGGCACCGCGATGCCAGTGCGATGCCCACGCTGGTGACGTACGGTTACGAAGATATCCGCAGATGGGTGGGGGATCTGGAGATTCGCAAAGCCCAACCTTACCAGAAGTCCATCAGCCATCTGGAGCAGCGTGGCAGCACCGACCTCAGTGCCATGGTGCAGGGCACGGCACATACGCCATACCGGGTAGACATCCACCTCAGCCAAGGACATCTGGTAACCCTGTGTACCTGCCCGGTAGGCAGTCGCTGCAAACACGTCACCGCGGTGCTCCTCGCTCTGCTGGCCGGTCGTAGCCACACTGCGCCGACACCGGCCCCGGCTTTGCGTCCGCATGTGATGCAATGGCTGAGCGAACTGCGCTCGCATCTGGATCCGCCCAAAACCACGCCGCCGACTACCACTCATGCCCTGTACTGGCTGCTGGAACTAAACAGCCGACGTCATCAGGGTCCGGTTCTCGGTTGTCGTAAGGCCCGCCTGAACAAAAGCGGAGAATGTACCGGTCTCACCCCCTGGTATAATTTTGAAGGCGCCCAGCGCCGCCCGCCCAGCTTCATCGATGAGGCGGACCAGCGTGCTCTGCGCCGTCTGCTGCTGGAAGACCCCTATGCCAGCCAGACCGGCGAATTCGATCTCGGCCCCCGCCACGGTGCCGCAGCCCTCACCATACTCGCCGGTACCGGACGCCTCTTCGCCAGCTCGCCAGCCAACCCGGCCCTGCGACTCGGTGACCACCGGCCTGGCACGCTGGTCTGGAAAGTCAGCAAGGACGGGGAACAATATCCGGCGCTGGAAACCACGCCGCCCGCTACCAGCTTCCTGTCCCTGGATGCGACCTGGTACCTGGATGGGAAAACCGGGGAAATCGGCCCGATCGAGACGGATCTGCCGACCACGGTCCTGCGCGACCTGCTGCAAGCCCCGCCCCTCAATGCGCAAGAAGCCATTCTTTTGCGCGAGATGCTGGAGCAATCGGTGCCCGGTCTCCCCGCGCCCATGGCCAACTTCGGACAGGGCTTACGGGAGATCGAAGCGCCTCTGCAAGCCCTGCTCTGGTGCGACACTCTGGCTCTCCTCGGTATTCAGGCACACCGCAACTATACCGGCCAATGGAGTCCTGCCTGCCGCTTCGATTACGCGCAGCCCACATTTGTGTATGGTCCCGCACGCGTTGCCGTGGATGACGACAGTGCCATCCAGACCCTCAACAATGGTGAGATGGTTCGGATAAAACGCGACAGGACAGCCGAAAAACAGGCACTGCAGGCACTCGCGAAAACAGGCCTGAAACCTGCCGGTGCCGGCCTTTTCCACAGTCTGTCGCCGCTGCCTCATCCCATCTACGGGCTGGCCGGCGAAGCCGACTGGGACGGGTTCATGTCATCGGGCGTCGAGACCCTCCGCGAGCGGGGTTGGGAGGTACGCTGGCCCGATGGCTTCCGTCACTACTTCCTGCAGGTGGATGAATGGGATATGCAGGTAGATGGCGCCGAGGAGGGGTGGCTGGGCCTCGATGTCGGTATCGTGGTGGATGGCAAGCGGCTGGCGCTGTCCCCCCTGCTCGGCGCCCTCTTCGCCCGTGATCCGCGCTGGCTGAATCCAGGCGGTCTCAGCACCATTCCCGATGATGAGTATATCCATCTGCACACCCCGGCGGGCGTGCCTATCCAGACCACGGCGGATCGCCTGAAACCTCTGGTCGGGACCCTCATCGATCTGTTCAGCCTGGACGCCGGGGGGCCTTTGCGGATGTCCGCCTTTGACGCGCCCCGCCTCGCCCGGTTGGTGGACGGCAGCCAGTGGCGCAGTGAGGGGATGGATGCCGTGCGCGCTCTGGCTAGATCTTTGCCTCAAAACGGAGAGATTCCCCCCGTCCCACTGCCCGCAGGTTTTACCCTCCCCCTGCGCGCCTATCAACAGGACGGGCTTGCCTGGCTGCAATTCCTGCGCGAGCATCATTTGGGAGGCATTCTCGCGGACGATATGGGTCTCGGCAAAACCGCCCAGGCCCTCGCCCATCTGCTGCTGGAAAAAGAAAGTGGCCGCCTGACGGATCCCGCCCTGATCATCATGCCTACCTCTCTGATTCATAACTGGCGGGAAGAGGCGGCACGCTTCACTCCCGGCCTGCGGGTACTCTCCCTGCACGGCAAAGAGCGCAGCAGCCGTTTCGCCCAGATACCTGACAATGACCTGATTCTTACCACCTATCCGCTGATCTGGCGGGACGTCGAAACGCTCAGAAATCAGCACTTTCATTTACTGATTCTCGATGAGGCACAGATGGTCAAGAACGCGCAGGGCCGCGCCGCCGAAGCCATCCGTGAGATTCCTACCCGGCATCGGCTCGCCCTCACCGGCACCCCCCTGGAAAATCATCTCGGCGAACTCTGGGCACAATTCGACTTCTTCCTGCCTGGCTTTCTCGGCGACCAGCGCAGTTTCCAACGGGTCTGGCGCGGCCCCATCGAGCGCCACGGAGATGCTGAGCGTCTGGATTTATTGGCCCGTCGGGTGCGCCCCTTCATTCTGCGTCGGCGCAAGGAGGATGTCGCCAAGGAACTCCCTGAGAAAACCATCATTATCCGCCCCATGGATATCGAAGGGGCGCAGCGCGATCTTTATGAGACGGTGCGCAGCGCCATGGACGAACGGATTCGCCAAGAAATCGCCGCCAAGGGTTTTCAGCGCAGTCAGATCGTTATCCTTGACGCCATGCTCAAACTCCGCCAAGTCTGCTGTGACCCGCGCCTGCTCAAGAGTGAAAAGGCGCGAAAGGTACAGGACAGCGCTAAACTCGCTCTGCTCATGGAGATGATTCCGGAGCTGCTGGCGGAAGGTCGCCAGATTCTGCTGTTTTCGCAATTCACCGAGATGCTCGCCCTGATCAGTGCACGCCTCGACAAGATGCATATCCCTTACGTGCTGCTCACTGGCAGCACCCAGGATCGCAAGACGCCCATCGACCGTTTTCAGCGCGGTGAAGTGCCACTCTTCCTGATCAGCCTCAAGGCGGGCGGCGTCGGCCTCAACCTCACGGCAGCAGACACCGTGATTCACTATGACCCGTGGTGGAACCCCGCCGCCGAAAATCAGGCCACTGATCGCGCCCACCGCATCGGCCAGAAACGTCAGGTTTTTGTTTACAAGCTGATTGTTGCCGGGAGCATTGAAGAAAAAATCCTGGCCCTGCAGGAGAAAAAGGCCATTCTCGCCGCAGGTGTGCTGGAGAAAGCGCAGAAAGAAAAGCTCCGTTTCGGCCCCGACGACCTGGCCTCCCTGCTCGCGCCACTGCCGGAAGCCTTGCGCTGAGGCAGGAGCCGCAGTGCTTCCTGAACGGCACACTTGGTGGCATGATGTCCTTCAACAAGTTCCGGGAGGTCAAGGCGTATGCAGACAGCACAGACAGCGGACCGATGGCACCATTTCATCGTCGGGGGTGTCCTGCACCGTTCATCAGGCAGCAGCGCTGATGGCCGCGTTTAACGCGACCTTGAGAGTACGCTCCTACCGTCCCGCGGCGGTCCTGGTGTCGCTTGTGCTGTGGATGAGTTGCGGAACACCCCTAGCGACGGCCGGCGCCCTCAGCGCCGTTCAGGAGCAACTCCTGAACTCGGCGGCAAGCGCCTTCGCTCAGGGTGACTATCGCCCCGCCGCCGACGCGCTCCCCGAGCTGGCAGATACCTACATGGGATCGTGGGTGGGCTACTGGTCCCTGCAACCTCGCCTCAACATCATGACCCAGAGCCAATACCAGCGCTATACCCTGCACTATCCGGGCGGAGTGGCGCATCATCTGCTGCGCCGACAATGGCTGCTGGAACTCGCGCGCCGCGAGGACTGGCCGGATTTCACCCAGGTGTATCAGGCCGGCAGTCCCCCTGATCTGATCTCCTTGCGCTGCGATGCGACGCGCGACCCGCTGCTGCGCACCAGCATGGTAGTTGCCCCCTTCTTCCTCTGGAGCAGTGCTCCGGCGAACGATCCGGCCTGCAACGCCATGGCGCGTGTCTATCTGGCACAGGGGCAAATCATGACGTCCGAGCTGTGGCATCGCCTGCGGCAAATGTACGAGGCCTCGGCCTTCAGCGCCGCGCTGCGCTTTGCACCGTTTTTGCCTCCGCCGCAATCCGGCCAGCTTGCGCAGACGGTAACGGCACCTGCTGTGTGGATCTCTCAGCAGATTCAGCAATACGGCACCAGCAACTGGCCAGCCGGTCAGGCCCATTTACTGGTGCTCGCCCTCCTGCGCCTCGCTGCCATCCATCCTGCAGACGCTGCACGATTGGTGCAAACCCTGGATGTCCTGGATCCTGCCGATAAATCTCTGCTGCTGTACAACGCTGCCTACCATGCCACGCTATCCTTTCGTTCTGAATCCGGACACTGGTATGCCCAGGCCTACGCCACCGATCCACAGTTCCACCCCCGGCCCCGACTGCTGGCCTGGATGGTCCGTACGGCATTGCGCAACGGTGACTGGAACATGGTGGAACAGGCCACCCGGCAGATGGGTGCCGTTCAACGGCAGCAGCGGCAGTGGCAATTCTGGTCGGCAATCGCACAACTCCAGCTTGGACAGACGCAGGCCGCCTATGCCGCGCTGGCGGCTCTGGAATCCCCGTGGACCTATTACGGGCAACTGGCCATGGCGACGCTCAACAGACCACTGATCCTGAAGCCCGGTGACCCGCCCACGCCCATCGAAGTGAGCGCCACTCCTGTGAATAATGCTCCCGGGCGGATCGCGATCACACTCTATCATCTTGGACTCTATTTCGACGCCCTTGCCGAATGGGACCAGTTTTTGAAGGGGTTGAACGGACCGGCGGAAATCGAGGCCGCAGCCCGAACGGCCTTTCAGCATGAGGCGTGGCTGCTGGGCATCCATGCCAGCAGCCTGATTCGCGGTGGAAAAGACTGGCGACAAGGCTACGTGCTGCCCTATGTACAGGAAATCAGCGCCGCCGCAGCCCAAACCGGCTTGCGCCGCGCCTTTCTTGCCGGCCTGATCCGGCAGGAATCGGGTTTTGCGTTCGGCATCCAGTCTGACGTCGGCGCACAGGGTCTGATGCAGGTGATGCCCGCCACCGCCCGGTGGCTGCAAACCCATGTCGCCGGTGCCGCCACCGCCGACCTGCACAGCGTCGACGGCAACCTGACCCTGGGTTCGCACTATCTGAGTCTTCAGCAACAGCATTTTGGTGGCTCCGAGCTGCTGGCTGCGGCGGCCTACAACGCCGGGCCCGGCGCACCGCAACGCTGGCTGGGCCGCTGGACACCGCCACCGGGCCCATGGGCGGGTCCGATTTTCACCGCGAACATCCCCTTTCGGCAAACCCGCCACTATGTGCAAAGCGTGCTGACCAACACGGTTGTCTACGCCGCCATTCTCGACCGCAAGCCGCAAACCATATGGCCCGAGTGGCGCCTCGGCAGCAACCCGTAATCCGCTTCGCGGTTCATGCGGCGCACTCCGCCTATACTATGTTGTTATCCACAGGTCACAGGGAGTCTGCATCACCATGGCAGCACCCGGTTTTCTTCCCCGTCCCTCCTTCCAGCACCTGCTGGCTGCCCTGACCGCGGCTGGCTACTTCTGCCTGGGTCCCAGGGTGCGGGACGGCGCCATTGTCTACGAAGGGCTGGACAGCGCCGACGATCTGCCCCGGGGCGTCCACGACCATCAGCAACCGGGCGCGTATCGGCTCCACCGCGACGAGAGCCCGCGCTGTTTCGCCTGGGCCAATGGTCCCCAGGCCCTCAAGCCGCTGCTCTTCGCCCCCCACGAAGTCCTCTGGACCAGCGCTGCGGGGAGTGACGGAGGCATTACCTTCCATCCCGAGATGCCGGAAGCCCTGCCCACCGCCGTCATCGGGGTGCGCGCCTGCGATCTGGCGGCCCTGCGCCTGCAGGACCAGCACTTTCTGGAGGGGCCTTTCCCGGACCCCCATTATGGAGCCCGGCGCAGGAACCTTTTCCTGGTGGCGGTGCATTGCACCCACCCCGCCGCCACCTGCTTCTGCGCCTCTACCGGCGACGGACCGCGGGCCGAGTCGGGTTTCGACCTGGCCCTGGCGGAACTCGACGAGGGCTTCATTGTGACGGCGGGGAGTCCCAAGGGGCAGGCCTTGCTCGGGCAACTGCCCCTCGAAGCCCTGGATCCCGTCCAGCAGGCCAGCGCTGACGGGGAGATCACTGCCGCCGCCCAGGCGCAGCAACGCACCCTGCCGTCCCGCAACCTGCGCGATGGCCTCTTTGCCAATCTTCACCATCCCCGCTGGGACGATGTGGCCCAGCGCTGCCTGTCCTGCACCAACTGCAGCTCCGTCTGTCCCACCTGTTTCTGCCACGCCGAGCGGGAGGAGCCCGCCCTGGACGGCCTGAGCAGTATCCATTCCCGGCAATGGGACTCCTGTTTCACCGAGGGACACAGCGCTATCCACGGCATCGTCATCCGCGCCGATACCCGCCTGCGCTATCGCCAGTGGCTGACCCACAAGCTCGGGAGCTGGCACGACCAGTACGGCCGCTCCGGCTGCGTGGGCTGCGGACGCTGCATCGCCTGGTGTCCGGCGGGCATCGACATCACCGCGGAAGCGGCGGCCGTCTGCGGAGGGGATCATGCTTGATCCTTACCTTCCTCATGAGGTCGAGGTCCTGGAGCGCATTCAGGAATCCCCCACCATCTTCACCCTGCGCCTCGCCTTCACCGACCGGGAAACGCAGGCCCGCTATCGCTTTCAGCCGGGCCAATTCAACATGGTTTATCTCTACGGGGTGGGCGAGGTGCCCATTTCCATCGTCTCCGATCCCGAAGATGAGCATCTCATCGACCATACCATCCGCGCCGTGGGCCGGGTCACCCAGGGGCTGGCGCGCCTGGGGAAGGGCGCCCGCCTGGGCCTGCGCGGGCCTTACGGCCGGGGCTGGCCCCTGCAACCGGCCGAAGGCCGGGATATCGTGCTCCTCACCGGGGGGCTGGGCTGCGCGCCGGTGGTTTCGGTCATCCACTACATCTTGCGGCGGCGGGAACGCTTCGGGCGGCTCACCATCCTGCAGGGGGTCAAGCATACCGACGACCTCATCTGGCGCGCCCAGTATGAAGCCTGGAGTCGGCTGCCCGATGTGCAGGTGGGGCTGGCGGCGGACGTGGCCAGCCCCGGCTGGTTTGGACAGGTGGGGCCGGTAACGGTCCTCTTCGACCGCGTGCAGTTCGATCCCGGTGCGCTGATGATGATGTGCGGCCCCGAGCCCATGATGCGGGCGGCCGTGCAGGAGTTGCTGCGGCGCGGTGTGGTGGAGGAGGACTTGTGGCTCAGCATGGAGCGCAGCATGCACTGCGCCGTCGGTCATTGCGGCCATTGTCAGATGGGGGGGAACTTCGTCTGCCGGGATGGCCCGGTCTTCCCCTACCCGGAGATCCGGGCCCTGCTGGGCGAGCGAGGATTCTGACGTCATGACCGCTGTCAAAGCACGCCTCGCGGTCCATAAGTTCAGTTCCTGCGACGGTTGTCAGTTGGCCTTCCTGAATCTGGGGGAAGACCTGCTGCGGCTTGCCGAGATGGTGGAGATCGCCCACTTCGCCGAGGCCGGGCCGGTGGCGCCCGAAGCGGCCGTGGACATCGCCTTCGTGGAAGGGAGTATCTCCACGCCCGAGGACGAGGAGCGCATCCAGCAAATCCGCAAAAACAGCCGGTGGCTCATCACCATCGGCGCCTGTGCCACCGCTGGCGGCCTCCAGGCCTTGCGCAACCTGGCCGACGGTTCCGCCTGGATCGCGGAGATCTACGCCCAGCCCGAAACCATCCATAGCATGGCCACCTCCACCCCCATCGCTGCCCATGTCCCGGTGGATCTGGAGTTGTGGGGTTGTCCGGTGAACGGGCGCCAGGTTCTGGGGGCGGTGCGCGCCTTTCTCTTCGGGGTCGCACCAGCGCTCGAAAAAGACAAGCTATGCCTGGAGTGTAAACGCCATCAGGCGGTCTGCGTCCTGGTGGCCAAAGGGTTGCCGTGCATGGGGCCCGTGACTCTCGCTGGCTGCGGGGCGATCTGCCCCCGTTTCGGGCGCGATTGCTATGCCTGCTATGGGCCGGCGGAAAACCCCAACGCTGGGGCCCTGGGGCGACGCCTGGAAGGACTCGGCCTGGTGCCGGAAGCCGTCGCCCGGCGCTTTCTCTTCATCAACAACAGCGCCCCGGCCTTTGCCGAGGCGGGCCGCCACTGGCAGGAGCAGGCCCATGACCCAAAGCCGTGAGATCAGCCTCTGCGTGCCGGTCCTGGCGCGGGTGGAGGGGGAAGGCGCACTCGACCTGGAAGTGCATGACGGGCGCATCCAAACGCTGCGCCTGCGCATATTCGAGCCGCCGCGGCTCTTTGAGAAATTCCTGGAAGGCCGGGAATACCAGGAGGTTCCGGATATGGTGGCGCGCATCTGCGGCATCTGCCCGGTGGCCTACCAGATGAGCGCCGTGCATGCCATAGAGGGCGTCTTTGCCCTGGCACCCGGTCCCTGGGTGCGGGCCATGCGCCGGGTGTTCTACTGCGGCGAGTGGATACAGAGCCACAGCTTGCACATCCATCTGCTGGCAGCGCCAGATTTCCTGGGCTACAGCAGCGTCTCCGAAATGGCTCGCGCGTATCCCGACGCCGTCCGTCGGGGGCTTGCCCTCCAGGCCTTGGGCAATGAAATCATCCGCGTCTTCGGTGGGCGCTCGGTGCATCCCGTGGGCGCCTGGGTGGGAGGTTTTCATCGTGCGCCCAGCCGGGCAGAGGTGGCGGTACTCCGGGAGCAGGTGCAGGCCGCTCTACCGGGGGCCGAGGCCCTGTTGGCCTGGACCGCCTCCCTGAACCTGCCCAATGACGCACAGGACTTTGTCAGTGTCGCCCTGCGCCACCCGGATGAGTACCCCATGAACGAGGGGCGCATCGTCTCCAGCGGTGGCCTGGATATCCCCATCTCCGACTACGAAGCCCATTTCGTGGAGCATCAGGAACCCCACTCCACCGCCCTCTACGCTTCTCTGGATGGGCGCCCCTACCTGGTGGGGCCCCTCGCGCGGGTCAACCTCAATCTGGATCGTTTGCATGCGCCCGTCCGGGAGGCGCTGGGGCGCACCGGCATCGCCTTCCCCAGCCGCAATATGTTCCACAGCATCGTCGCGCGGGCGGCAGAGATCCATCATGCCCTTCTGGAGGCCAGCCGCCTGCTGGAAGATTACTGCGAGCCAGAGGCTCCCTTCGTCCCCGCCATTCCTCGCTCCGGCACCGCCTATGGTTGCACGGAGGCCCCCCGCGGCCTGCTCTGGCACCGCTACGACCTGGATGGCGCGGGTCAGGTACGGCACGCCCGCATCGTTCCGCCCACCAGCCAGAATCAGGCGCGTATCGAGGCGGACCTGCGTCACTCCCTGGAGTCCATGGGCCTGGACCGGGACGACGAGGCCCTGCGCCAGCGCGCCGAGATGGTGATCCGCAACTACGATCCCTGCATCTCTTGCGCCACCCATTTCCTGACGGTTCGGGTAGAGCAGCGGTGAACCCGATCCGCATCCTCGGCATCGGTTCGCCCGTCGCGGGCGACGATCTGGGTTGGCGGCTCGCGGAGGCCCTGGAGCGGGCGGGCCTGCCCCGTTATTTTCCTGCGGGAATGGTCCATATCACGCTCTGCGATCGCCCCGGCAGCCTCCTGCTCCCGGCCATGCGCGGCGCGCGTTTGGCCATTCTCCTGGACGCCATGCGCAGCGGCGCCCAGCCCGGCACGCTGCGGCGCCTGGATATGCGGGAACTGGACGATAGCACCGGACTGCTGTCGAGCCATGGCTTCGGGGTGGCCGAGGCCCTGGCCCTGGGCCGCGCCCTGGAGGAGCTACCGCCCCGGGTGTTTATTTACGGGATCGAGACGGGCCAGGCGCCTTCCCTGCCGCCACTCAGCGACTTGGTGGCAATCCTCTGGCCGACGATCATTGACGATATCCGGGTATGCATGAAGGAACCAGGGGTGGTACCTTTAGCGATGGAGCCCAAACCAAAATCTGGAGGAGCATCCTTATGAATGGGAAACAGCGTCACATCGCCTGGCTGGCATCCGGCGCCATCCTGTATGCCGGAACGGCAGTCACCGGGGCCGGCGCATCTCCCGTAGATATACAGTTAAATGTTGGGGCACCGCCCATCTATGCGGCACCGGGCTATCCGCCGATGGCGATCGCCACGCCACCCCTGATGATCTGGTTGAGCAACCTCGGGGTTTATGCCGCCTATGGCACATCCCAGCCCATTTTCTATCTGGGCTCAAGCTACTATTACTATTACGGTAACCGCTGGTGGGCCGGGCCGGGCTATCGCGGACCATGGCGCCCCATCGCCGCGCCTCCGCCCGCGCTCCATCACTGGAATTACCGCGACTGGCAAAGCGTCCAGCACGATGCCCGTCGTCATTATGGCGACCCGCAATGGCGCCATTTCCGTCCGGCGGAACGTCCGCAACCACAGTTTCGCGGGCCGGAGCAGCGGGCGCCCGGCGCTTTTCGGGGGCCTGAAGGCCATGGTCCTGCGCAGCAACCGGAGGATCGTGGTGGACCGGGCCGGGGTCATGACCAAGGCCACGGTCCTCGCTGACAAAGATCGCGGCGGGGTCGAAACTAGCCGAGTTTGTCTCTGACCCAGTCGCGGGCGGCGTTGAGGGCGGCATCCAAGGCCGCCGGATTGCCGGCCCCGGCCTGTGCCAGTTCCGGACGCCCGCCGCCCTTGCCGCCCAACGGTTGTGCCACGGCATTCACCAGTTCTCCGGCGTGAACCCGTCCGGTCAATCCTTTACCGACTCCGGCGATCAACGCCACTTTCTCCCCCTCCACGCCCGCAAGGACGATGACGCCGTCAGGTAACTGACTGCGCAGGCGATCCAGGGCATCGCGCAAGGCTTTGCCATCCATCCCCTCCAGGCGCCTGATCAATACCGGCACTCCGCCCACGTCTTCGGCCTCCGCGGCAAGATCGGCACCCGCCCTGGCGGCTTCGTCGCGTTTGACCTTTTCCAGCTCCTTTTCCAACTGGCGCAGGCGCTCCAGGGTTTGCGCCAGACGTTGGTCCAGTTCTGCAGGGGCGACTTTCAGCAGTCCTGCTGCCGCTTGCAGGCGTTCTTCATCGCGCTGAATAGCCTCCAGCGCCATCGCGCCGGTGACCGCATCGATACGCCGGACACCCGCCGCAACGCCGCTTTCGCTGAGGATCTTGAAAACGCCGATGTCGCCCAGCGCCTCCACATGGGTACCACCGCAGAGTTCCATGGAGAAGTCACCCATGCGCACCACCCGCACTTCATCTCCATACTTCTCGCCGAAGAGAGCCATGGCACCGAGGGCCTGTGCCTCGGCAACAGGCAGGACCCGGGTTTCTGCGCAGACATTATTGCGGATGGCGGCGTTGACCGCGCGCTCGATTTCCCGCAACTGTGCGGCCGTCACCGGCTCCGGCTGACTGAAGTCGAAACGTAGCCGCTCCGGGTTGACCAGCGAACCCTTCTGCTGCACATGACTGCCCAGAATGTTGCGCAGGGCGGCATGGAGCAGGTGGGTCGCGGAGTGATGTGCAGCCGTCGCCCGTCTGGCCACCTCGTCGACGCTGGCAACCACCGTATCGCCGACCTGCAGGCGCCCGGATTCCACACGCCCCAAATGCACATGCAGGTGACCCATGGGCTTTTGGGTGTCAGTCACGGCGAACAGCGCGTCCTCCGACCGGAGCTCGCCACGGTCTCCCGCCTGCCCGCCGGACTCCCCGTAAAAGGGCGTCCGGTCGAGAACAACCACACCCATGTCCCCCGCCTCGAGGAAGGTCACCTCTTCACCATCGCGGATCAGCGCCACAACCTTCCCCTCATCGGCGCAGGCCGAATAGCCGGTGAACTCGGTAACCAGCAGCCGCATGGCCAGATCGTGGTACACCCGCTCGGTTTTGACCTCACCGCTGCCCGCCCACGCGGCACGGGAGCGGGTGCGCTGCTCAGCCATAGCCGCCTCGTAGCCCTCCATATCCATGATCAGATCGCGCTCGCGGGCGATATCAGCGGTCAGATCGACGGGGAAGCCAAAGGTATCCGCGAGCCGGAAAATGATCTCGCCGGGGATGGCAGCACCCGCTGCCAGGCCCGCAAACGCCTCTTCCAGCAAACTGAGCCCGCGTTCCAGCGTTTCCCGGAATCGGGTTTCCTCACGCTCCAGAGCACGCTCGACTTCGCGCTGTGCCCGCATGAGTTCAGGGAAAGCGCTGCCCATCTCCGCCACCAGTGGCGCCACCAGTTGATGGAAAAATACCGTCTCCATGCCCAGCTTGCGGCCATGACGCACAGCGCGGCGGATGATGCGGCGCAGCACATAGCCGCGGCCTTCGTTGGCGGGCAGGACACCATCGGTGATGAGAAAGCTGCAGGCGCGGATGTGATCCGCCAGCACCCGCAAACTGATGTCCGTCGCCGCATCGCTCCCATACGTTTTGCCGCTGATGGCGGCTGCTGCGGCAATCAGCGGCTTGAAGAGATCGGTGTCATAGTTGTTATGTACGCCCTGGAGCACGGCCGCGAGACGCTCCAGACCCATGCCGGTATCAACGGAGGGTTTTGGCAGAGGAGTCAGGGTGCCGCTGCTGTCCCGGTCAAACTGCATGAAGACCAGATTCCAGATTTCGATATAGCGATCGCCATCTTCCTCCGGGCTACCGGGAGGGCCTCCGGGAATATGGGGACCATGATCGTAAAAAATCTCCGAACAGGGGCCGCAGGGACCGGTGTCGCCCATGCTCCAGAAGTTGTCCTTTTCGCCGCAGCGGGAGAGGCGCGCGGGATCGATACCGATCTCATCAATCCATATGGCTGCGGCCTCCTCATCCTCTTGGTAGACCGTGATCCAGAGCTTTTCCGGCGGCAGGCGCAGACGTTCGGTGAGGAAGCGCCAAGCAAAACCGATCACTTCACGCTTGAAGTAATCGCCAAAGGAAAAGTTGCCCAGCATCTCGAAGAAGGTATGGTGCCGCGCCGTATAGCCGACATTTTCCAGGTCGTTGTGCTTGCCACCCGCGCGCATGCAACGCTGCGAGGAAACGGCGCGCCGGTAGGGACGGGTTTCCAGGCCAAGAAACACGTCCTTGAAGGGCACCATACCGGCATTGGTAAACAGCAGGGTCGGATCGTTACGGGGAATCAGGGGGCTGGAGGGCACGATCTGATGCCCCTGTTCCACAAAATACTCCAGAAAAGCTTGGCGAATGGCTTGCGCTTGCATCGGTCTTCCGTTGTTTAAAGATAAAGTGTTTTTGTCTCCGGGCGGGGTTTCTCCGCCCCTGACCCGCTGTCAATCCGCAGAGAAATCCTCCTCTCTGCCGGAGGCCAGCACCCGGCGAATCGTCTCTCCGGTAAATCCCCGTCCTGCCAGAAAGCGGGCACGTCGGGCATAATCTCTGGCATCCGTCGGCGGCGCGTTGCCGAAACGCTTCCGACAGACGGCCCGCGCTTGTCGCAGCCAGTCAATCTCCGAGGCTGCGGTAGCTTCCACCCCTGCCCGCTGCAAGTCCTGACGCAAGCGCAACGGCCCGTGCCCCTGACGCACGCGGGTACGGGTGAGCATTTCCGCATAACGCGCATCGTCCTGAGCACCGGCGGCGACCAGTGCATCCAGCGCCACCGCCACGTCCCCTGCATCACATCCCGCACGAAGCAGTTTGTCACGCAACTCCAGTCGTCCATACTCCCGGCGCGCCAGCAACCGTAGCGCCAGCGCAGTGGGATCGCCGCGTTCTGCCGTCAACTATCCGACCGCTGCGGGCTCTGCCACGTCTTCGGCAAAGGCCAGGGGGTGTCCTGCCGCCGCTGCCCGTATCCGCTGTTCGATATTGACCGCCAGTTCCGGATGCTCCTTGAGGTACTGGCGGGCATTGTCCTTGCCCTGACCAATACGCTCGCCCTGGTAACTGTACCAGGCGCCGCTTTTTTCGACGATGTCGAACTTCACACCGAGGTCCACCAGTTCGGACAGTCGGGAGATGCCTTCGCCGTAATAGATGGCAAATTCGGCTTCGCGGAAAGGCGGTGCGACCTTATTCTTGACCACCTTGACGCGAGTATCGTTACCTACCACTTCGTCGCCCTTTTTGATCGCGCCGATGCGGCGGATATCAAGACGCACGGAGGCGTAGAACTTTAGGGCGTTACCACCGGTGGTGGTTTCCGGACTGCCGTACATCACCCCGATTTTCATGCGAATCTGGTTGATGAAGATGACCAGGGTGTTGGTCCGGGAAATGTTGGCGGTGAGCTTGCGCAGTGCCTGACTCATCAGACGCGCCTGCAGACCGACGTGGGAATCGCCCATGTCGCCTTCGATTTCCGCTTTGGGGGTCAGCGCGGCCACGGAGTCGATGACGATGAGGTCCACCGCGCCGGAGCGCACCAGCATGTCAGCGATTTCCAGTGCCTGCTCGCCGGTATCGGGCTGGGAGATCAGGAGGTTTTCCAGATCGACGCCGAGCTTGTGGGCATAGCCTGGGTCGAGCGCGTGCTCGGCATCGATAAAGGCGGCGGTGCCGCCTGCAGCCTGACAACTGGCTATGGCATGCAGGGTAAGAGTCGTTTTGCCAGAAGATTCCGGCCCGTAGATCTCTACCACCCGGCCCCGGGGCAGGCCGCCAACACCCAGCGCCAGATCCAGGCCCAGCGAGCCGGTGGAGTAGACCTCGATGTCCTTGATGGCGTTATGATCACCGAGACGCATGACGGCGCCTTTACCAAACTGTTTGTCAATCTGTGACAGTGCGGCCGCGAGGGCCTTGCTGCGCTGTTCATCCATAATATTTTCCTTCTCCAGAATCGAGGGGTAACCCATCCTTGCAAAACACCTTGTTGTAGTGGCGCGCGGCAGGGCCCGCTGAACCGACACCGCAGCTTAGCGGAACAACCTTTTCCAGCATTCTACCTGAGCGGGCGGGCGGGGCAAACGGCCGATGGTTACCGCAACAACCCCAGCAATCCGCCCAGGGCTATCGAACCCGCCGCATACTGCACCGACCAACGGTCTCCGTGAAAGTGGCAGGTCCGCACCTGCGGCTCCATGCCCCGTGCGCCCCACGCAATACAGACGGTACCCACCGGTTTGCCGGGCACGGCGCCTCCCGGCCCGGCGATGCCGGTGATAGCTGCGGCGATGTCCGCTTCGTGCAATGCGCCGGCGAGCATTTCCAGGGCGGTCTCCTCCGCTACGGCCCCGACCCGCGCGAGGGTCGCTTCCTGCACCCTCAGCAATTGAACTTTCGCTTCATTACTGTAGGTGACAAACCCGTGGCGCAGCAGCGCCGAGGAGCCTGGCAGGGCGGTGATCCGCGCGGCCAGATCACCGCCGGTACAAGACTCCGCCAGGGCGAGTCGGGTGTCCCGCGCACGGGCGTGCTGGAGTAAGGACCATTCCGGCGGCGCCATGTGCAGCGACATGGCGCACGGTGTTCCGGCCTCGACCCAATACTCGCCCGGCAAAACTTCCGGCGTGGTACCGTTATCGTTGAAAAGGCTCAAAGGCACGTCGCAAACGGGCAGGTGCGCGCTTGCCCAATCACGCAACGAGGCCCAGTCGCCGGCCGGCAAATGGGTGCGGCATGATGACGTTATCCAGCCCCCGGCGTTCGCAAACTCGCCAACGGCCACCGCCGTGGCGGAACAATCGGGCAATGTGGCGACGAGTTCCACCCGAACCTCCATCCTCGCCCGCGTGGCCCAAGCCGCCAGACGCTGGGCATCGGGTAGGGCCGCGGGACGCATGGGCAAGAATATCCGAAGACAGTCCGCAGGGTTATCCATCATAGCCAGCCCGTCCACAGCATCAGTCGCAGAAGAATCAGTGATGGGATCGCCGCAGCCACATCATCGAGCATGATTCCCGTGCCTCCATGAATGTGTTTATCCAGCCAGGAAATCGGCCAAGGCTTGAGCATGTCAAAAAAACGGAAGAACAGGAACCCGACGAGCAGCGTCCACCAGCCGAAAGGCACCAGCCAGAGGGTGAGCAGCAGACCAGCCCATTCATCCCAGACGATGGCCGGCGGGTCTAGGGCCCGCATGCCGCCACCGCCATTTTGCATCTCCCGCGCGGTCTGCCCGCAGAGCCACGGCCCCACGGCGAGTATCGCCACCAACACCAACGTATAAACCACATTGTTCTGCACTACGAGGGCTAGCAACAGATACAGGGGAACGGCAGCGAGGGTGCCCATGGTGCCAGGCAGGATGGGCGACAGGCCGCTGCCGCCGCCCAATGCCAGCCAGTGATACCAGGGCCTAGAGTGCATGGACATGCCCCCAGGAAGAGGGCAGCGACAGCGACTCATCCCGCCAGGTCAGAGTGACCGCGGCCCGTGCATCGGGGGCTGCGGGCAGGATGCTGCCTACCGCCGTCAGGCGCAAAGAGAGCGTCCGGGCGGCCTCCTGCATTGCCGTCGATAAGGCAGGAGCGGCACAGAGGATCAGTTCATAATCATCACCGCCGGTGAGGGGCCAGCGTTGCAGGCGTTCCAGGTCGGTCCGCGCCAGACCCGCGAGATCCGGGCTCAAGGGCAGCGCATCCAGGGCGACCTGCGCATGGACGCCCGAAGCTTTCAGGATATGGCCAAGGTCGGCCAGAAAGCCGTCGGAACAATCCACGGCACAAAGTACACCACCCGCCAGCGCTGCCGCGCCGAATTCGAGACGGGGCGTGGGACGCAGCCGTCGTGCCTCCAATGCGTCCCGCTGTGGTGCTGAGCAGAGAACTGCCCGCCTCTCTTGGCCGCGCTCCACCAAAGCGAGGTCCAGGGCTGCGGCCGCGTCGCCAAGAGTGCCGGTGACCCAGATCACGTCTCCGGGCCGCGCCGCGTCACGGCGCATCACCCCGTGGTCTGAAAGCCCCAATGCGGTTACGGAGAGGGTCAGCGGCCCATCCGTAGCCACCGTATCGCCGCCGACCAGAATAACGTCATGCCGGTCGGCGAGCGCGCTCCAACCCGTTGCGAATGCTTCCAACCACTCCCCATAGCCTTCCTCCCGCAGCGGCAGGGCCAGGCTGAGCAGACACCAGCGCGCTTCCGCACCCATGGCGGCCAGGTCGCTGAGATTCACCGCTAGAGCTTTCCAGGCAAGATCTTCCGGGCTGACCTCGGGAAAAAAGTGACGACCGGCAACCAGGGTATCCATGGTCGCCACCAGTTGCCGGCCCGCTGGGTCCAGCCAGGCGGCGTCATCACCGATACCGAGCCGCACGCCACTGGCCGTCTTGCCCAGTCGGCACCGCAACTGCTCGATGAGCACAAACTCTCCGCCCGCCATGTTCACTCCGTTTTGGCCATTGCTTGCGCTACTATAGCAAGGCCGCCACCTGAAGGAAGCCATGCCCAGTACCCCCACCGTCACCGGACGCTTTGCGCCCTCCCCCAGCGGCCCGCTCCATGCGGGATCACTCATTGCCGCCGTCGGCAGCTATCTCAGCGCCCGTAGTCAAGGCGGGTGCTGGCGGCTGCGCCTGGAGGATGTGGATGAGGGCCGCGTGCGTGCCGGTGCCGCCGGCGCCATTCTCCGGCAATTGGAGGCCATGGCGCTGGACTGGGACGGACCGGTGCTGACCCAGTCTCCGCGTAAGGCGATCTATCAGGAAGCGCTGACGGCTTTGCAGACAAAGGGCATGGTCTACCCCTGCGCCTGCACCCGTCAGGAAATCCGGGGCATCGGTGAACGCTATCCGGGCGTCTGCCGGCAGGGTCTGGCATCCGGACGACAGACCCGCTCCTGGCGCCTGCGGGTGCCGGACACCTTGCCCCTCTGGGAGGATCGTTTCCACGGCTGGCAAGACACGCCCGCACCACAGGGTGACCCCGTCCTGCGGCGTGCCGACGAATACTTCGCCTATATCCTGGCCTGTGTCGTGGACGACGGAGAGCAAGGCATCAGCGAAGTGATTCGCGGTGGCGACCTGCTTACGCTTACCGGGGTGCAGCGTTATCTGCAAAGCGCCCTGGAGCTGCCCTACCCGCAATATGGGCACCTGCCCCTGCTCTGTAACGCCGACGGTCGCAAGCTGTCCAAAAGTCTCGACAGCCCCACCTGGGCGGGCGAACCCAGCCAAGCCTGGGAGGAGACCTTGCGGCTGCTCGGCTGGATGACACCCGCCGGACTGCATGGCGCCCCTGCCGTAGAGTGGCGCGACTGGGCGCTCAGCCGGATGGCCGGGGGGCAACTTCTTTATCGCATTACCTCACTGGCCACCACCGCCGAACAGCGTTAGGCTGAGCGTCATGAACCTGCCGCCCCTCACCCCTGCCACCCTGATCCGCCGCTACAAACGCTTTCTTGCCGACTGCGCATTAACCAGCGGCGAGATCATCACCGTGCACTGCCCCAATTCCGGGAGCATGCGCAGTTGCGCCGAACCCGGTCAGCCCATCCTGATCTCCCTGAGCGGCAACCCTAAACGCAAACTGCCCTGGACCTGGGAACTCTACTGGAGCGGCACCAGCTGGGTCTGCATCAACACACAGCGCCCCAATGCCGTAGTCGCCGAGGCCATCGCTGCGGGCGATATACCCGCCTTGCAAAACTACGCACAACTGCGCCGCGAAGTGCCTTACGGCAGTCATGAGCGGGTGGATGTCCTGCTCAGTTCCGAGGGCCGACCGCCCTGCTACGTAGAGGTAAAATCCTGCACCCTGCTGGAGGATGACGGTGTGATCCGCTTCCCCGATGCCGTCAGCAGCCGCGCCCTGCGTCATCTGGGGGCATTGACGGAGGTGGTCCGCGGCGGCGGGCGCGCGGTGATGCTTTTCCTGATCGGTCGGGAAGACGGTCGGGGTTTTGCGCCCGCAGACGCCATTGATCCGGCCTATGGGAAGGCACTGCGCCGGGCACGCACCGACGGTGTGGAAATTCTGGCCTACCGGACCCGCCTCAGTCCTGATAAAATAAGCCTCAGTGTGGCGGAACCGCTTCTCTTTTAGCCGCCTCAGGAGAACAGCATGTTACAACGCAGCAAAACGTCCCCCCAGGACAGCATCAAGACGGCAGAAGAAGTGGAAAAAATGCGGGTGGCGGGCCAGCTCACGGCCATGGTACTGAAGATGATCGGCCCCCACGTCAAAGTCGGCGTTACCACCGATGAACTGGACCGCATCTGCCACGACTATATCGTCAACGATCTGCAGGGCATTCCCGCACCGCTCCACTATCAGCCCAGCCCGGAATATCCACCCTTTCCCAAATCCGTCTGCATCTCCCTCAACCATGTGATCTGTCACGGCATTCCCGGCGAGCGCGTCATCAGGGATGGCGACATGCTCAACATCGACGTCACGGTCATCAAGGATGGCTATCACGGCGACAGCAGCAAAATGTTCACCGTTGGCGAGGTGCCATTACGTTCGCGTCGGGTGATGGAAGTGGCCCATGAAGCCATGGTGCGTGGCATTCAGCAGGTGCGGCCCGGCGCAACCCTGGGCGATATCGGCCATGCCATACAGTCCTACGCCGAGGCGCAGCATTGTTCCATCGTCCGGGAGTTCTGCGGGCACGGCATCGGCCGCAAATTCCACGATGAGCCGCAGGTGCTGCATTATGGCAATCCCGGTGAAGGCATTGAACTGGTGCCGGGCATGACCTTTACCATCGAACCCATGGTCAATGCCGGCAAACGCTACATCAAGGCCCTGCCCGACGGCTGGACCATCGTTACCAAGGATCACAGTGCCTCCGCCCAGTGGGAGCATACCATTCTGGTCACCGATGATGGTTATGAAATACTGACCCAACTACCCGGCGATCCCATCTGAGAATGACGATCCACCCCGCGCAGTCCCGGACGCCCGCTGCATTGGGCGAAGTTCGGGGGTCTCCGCCAGCCGACATCTCGCCACAGCAGAGTGCCAGCGTTCTGCTCCACCAGCGCTGCCGAGCGGTGGACAGCACCCTGCGCAGGCTCTGGCAGAGCACATCGGGTACAGATGCAGCGACAGCGCAAGAACTCGCCCTGGCGGCCGTAGGCGGTTACGGGCGCGGCACCCTCTTCCCCCACTCCGACATCGACCTCCTGATTCTGACCCCGCCGACGCTCACGACAGTACAAAAGGACTTCATCGAAGGCTTCCTGACCTGCCTCTGGGACCTGCAGATGCAGGTGGGGCACAGTGTCCGCAGCGTGGACGAATGCCTGCAGGAGGCGCGTCAGGATCTGGGTATCGCCACCACCCTGCTGGAATCCCGTTATCTGGCCGGATCGCGCCCATTATTGCAACAACTGAGCGACGCGTTACAGGAAAATCCCCCCTGGCCTCCCCCGCTTTTTTTTGCCGCCAAACTGGCGGAGCAGGAAAACCGCCACGCCCGCTGCAGCGACACTGCCTTTCACCTCGAACCCAACCTCAAGGAAGGTCCCGGCGCGCTACGCAATATCCATCACCTGCAATGGCTCGCGGCCAGTATTTTCGGGGAGGGCAGTCTGCGTCGCCTGCGCGATGAGGACATCATTACCGGCGAGGAATATCGTCAGCTCCTGCGCGCCCAGGCCCTGCTCTCCCGCCTGCGGATCGCCCTGCACTACGCCACCGGACGCCACGAAGACCGTCTGCGCCTCGATCTGCAGGTACCTCTGGCACGACAACTGGGCTACACCGATCGGCCGGGACGTACCGCTGTCGAACAATTGATGCAGAAACTCTATCGCGCCTTCGCCGATATTCTGCGCATCGCCGCCATTGCCCAGGAGAACATCGCGCAGCATCTGGCCACACGCACACCAGCGCTGGTGGTTGCCGACCAGCGCGTCGCCCTGTCCCGGCCCACGCTGCACCGCGATGATATACAATTGCTCCGGCACATTCTGAGCCTGTTCCGCAGCCTGGCGGAAGACCCCCGGTGGCGCACCCTCGACGCACAGACGCAACGCCATCTGTACGCCTTGCGGAACGCCATTCACCCGCGGGATCTGGACCGTGATCCCGTCGCGCAGGAGCAACTTCTCGCCATTCTCGCCCAACCCGACGGCGCCTATCGCAGCCTCGCCATGATGCAGCAATGTGGCCTGCTGGCACGCATACTCCCCGCCTTCGGACGTATCACCGGACGTATTCAGCACGACCTCTTCCATGTGTATACCGTCGACCAGCATACCCTTTTTCTGCTCCGCAACCTCGGTCAGATATGGACTGGCGAGGCGCCACACCTGCCCGTCGCCGAGGCCGCCCGGCGGCAGGTGGAAAAACCGGAGTTATTGGTGCTGGCCGGTCTCTTCCACGATATCGGCAAAGGCCGCGGCGGCGACCACTCCAAAATCGGTGCTCAGGAAGCCCGGCGTTTTGCCCGGCGTCTACGATTGTCGCCCGGCGATACAGACCTGATCGTCTGGCTGGTGGAACAACATCTGCGAATGTCCGCTGTCTCCCAGCGCCGCGACCTCGAAGACCCTCAGGTCATCCGCGACTTTGCCCATCTGGTCCGGGATGAACGCCATCTTGCCTATCTGCTGCTCCTCACCGTCGCCGACATGCGTGCCACCAACCCGGAACTCTGGAATGACTGGAAGGGACTGCTGCTCAGCACACTGTACCGGGCGACAGCCACGGAACTTCAGGGGGAAGACCGCCAGATCCGGGATCTTCCGCAGATCGTCTCCGATAAACAGCAGGCTGTTCTGCAGAAAATCGCCAGTACCGACCATCCACGGGTATACACCCTATGGCAGCAGCTTTCGGGCCCGTATTTTCTGCGTTACACAGAAGACGAACTACTCTGGCATTGCCGGGAAATACTCGCCCACAAAAGCCGGAAAGCATTGGTCGCGGTGCGGCCCCATGCGCCCGAGGGCAGTGAAGTCCTGATTTACGGCCCGGACCGACCGGGACTTTTCCAGCAGATTACCGGTGCCCTCGATCGGCAATCCCTGAACATCATCGATGCCCGGATCGATACCAGCGAGGATGGTCGCGCCATCGACACCTTCCTGGTCATCGACAACAGCCACGCCTTTGCCCACAGCGCCCAGGCCCATGCCGACCTGGCTGCCGAACTCCGCGCGGTTCTTGAAGGGGAAGCCGTGCGCAAACCCCGTTTTGGATTGCGCCATTGCGATCCGCGCCACCGGTTTTTTGCACACATTCCCGCCGAGATCCGCGTGGACAATGGCGTCCTGCCCCGCTACACCCTGCTGGAAGTCCGCGCTGCAGATCACCTCGGCCTGCTCTATCAGGTCGGCGAGACGCTGCGCGCATTGCAGCTCAACATCCACGGCGCCAAAGTCTCCACCTTCGGTGAACGAGTGGAGGACACCTTTTTCATTCTCAACGAGCGCGGGCGCAAACTGACCGAAACCCAGGTCGGCGCGCTGATTCATGCCTTGGACGACATTTTGAATGGTGAACCCGCTTAAACGATGAATTGCCCCCTCCTCCTACGACAGGCGCAAACCCATGTGGTCATTCCTTCTCCCTGACGCCCGGCGGCGGCGCGACCGCGCCCTGGGCCTCGCCGGTGTCCTGCGCAGCGCCCTGCTGGTGCAAGACATCGCGCGTAATGGCGCACAGCCCGGAGACTTGCTGCAGACCTGCATCAGGAGCGTTCTGGCGCTGGACAGCAAGGACAGCCTGCGTGCCCTGGGCGATGTCGACAGCCTGCGTCCCTCTCTGGCGCTGCTCTGCCCGCTGCTGCAACGCGGTCCCGGCAACGCCCGGGAGGCCGAACTGCTGCGCTACAGCATGGCGCTGACCACCCTCGGCAAGCGCCTCCTCAGAAATCCCTCGGCCACCCGGCGCGTCCAGGAAGGCGTCGAGCAGGCCCAACGCCAGATCGCCCACTTTGCTGATCCGATACAACGCAGCATCGTTGCCGGGCTCGCCCAGACTTACACCGAGGCCATCGGCATTCTCCGCCCGCGCATCATCGTCAGCGGAGAGAGCCGTTTCCTGAGCGACCCGGACGATGCCGCACGCATCCGTACCCTCCTCCTCAGCGGCATCCGTGCGGCCGTTCTATGGCGGCAGGCGGGCGGCCGTCTACCCGCTACCATTCTCGAGCGACGCGCGCTCTGTCAGGAAGCGGAAGAACTACTCGCCACCCATCCTCAGCTTACCCGGTGATCACCCTCGATCGTGGGCATCCCGGCGCTTGACGAGCACGTGCATATCCTCCAAAAACCACGCACAGACCGATGCGGCAAAACTGAACAGCGCTGCGATCAAAAAGTCCGTATGCAGCGTCTGGACGATCAGGGCAGGCGCCCCCTCCTGGACATTACCGTGAGACGCCCCCGCCAAAAAGGCAGAAAACACGGCGCCGAAAGCCGCAACCCCCAGAGTGCCACCCATGGAACGGAACAGGGTGACGGTTGACGTCGCCACCCCCAGGTGGCGATGCGGCACCGCAAGCTGGGCCGAGAGCACCAGCACCTGCATGGTCGTGCCCAGTCCCAGTCCCAGCAGCACCAGCACCGCGTCGATGCGCCACATGGGCGTATGCTGCCCGAGCATGGAAAGCAGCCCAAGCGCCAGGGTGATGAGCAGGGCGCCGGCGATGGGAAACTCCCGATAACGCTGAGTCCGGCTGATCCTGCGCCCGGTCAGCACCGACATTGCCAGCATGCCCAGGAGCAGAAATAGCAGTTCTAGACCGGAGGCAGTCGGCGAGAAACCACGCACATCCTGCAAATAAATGGGCAAAAAGCTAACAGAGCCGAGCATCGCCACCCCGACAAAAAAAGAGATGATTACGCTCAGCGAAAAAGTTCTGAAACGAAAAAAAGCGAGCGGCAACAGAGGTTCCGGATGATGCCGCTCGGTCCGTATAAATCCGCCGAACGCGCCCAGCCCTGCGGCGAGAAGGAGCCATGGTCCAGCGGAATCCCAGGGCAACACCGTCCCGGACACGCTGGCGAATAACACCAGAGCGCTCAGGCTGGTGGTCAGCAGGACCGTTCCCGGTACATCCATCTGCACCTTTTCGGCCATTTTCGGTCTGGGAAAGGCGAAGCCGATGATGAAAAAGGCAAATATACCGATGGGCACATTGACATAGAATATCCAACGCCAGCCCATGGTCTCAACGATGAAGCCACCGAGAAAGGGCCCGACCAGTGTCGCGAGACCAAAGGCGGCGCCCACCAGCCCCTGATAACGGCTGCGCTGGGTAATGGGAATGAAGTCCGAGATGGAGGCGATGGCGGTCACCAACAAGCCGCCACCGCCAATACCCTGCAAGGCCCGAAACACAATCAGCTCGTCAATGGTTTGCGCCTGACCGGACAAAATCGATCCTGCCAAAAACAGCAACACTGCCGATTGCAGGAGATACTTGCGCCCCAGAAGATCCCCCATTTTACCGTATACCGGCAAACAGACGGTGGAGGTCAGCAGATAAGCGGTCACAATCCAGGGTAGTTTGGCCAGACCATGGAGATCGCGGGCGATGGTCGGCAGAGCGGTGGAGACCACGGTCTGGTCCATTGCCGCCAAAAAAATGGATGACAGGATGGCGAAGAAAATGACTTTTGCTGGCCAGTCCAGACGAAAAGCAGATACGGAAACGGGCTTTGATGAGGATGTCATTGCGTGCTCTGCACTGTCCTGCTCTCCCCGATCAATGTATACCGCGCGCAAAACCGATGGCCACCATGATTAGCATGACCGCGATATAAATACGCAGTCCCCAGAAGGCCACCTGTATCCATCCCCGGATCGGCGCACGGGTCAGTGGTTTGGGCTCCTGATGGACCTCGTCTTCCAGAAACGCCAGAAATTCCGGTGTCGCCGCGGAATGAAAGTCTTCTTTGGAACACATACAAAACTCCTCAGGCGGACGGGAAGACGACGGTATAGCCATAAACGGCATTGGCCAGAATAAGGAAACCAACGATGCTAAACGCTGAATAATTTTGCCAGCGCCGGTTCACATAGCTTCCCATGATCTCGCGATCATTCAGCAGCATGAGCAAAAACAACATCGCCGCAGGCATGAATATGGAAGCGATCACCTGTACGGTCAGGTTCAAAAAACCCAGTGGGATTTGAGGGATCAGCACCACCAGAGCAGCCATTCCGGCGCTCAGGATACCAGACAGATAAAAGGGCAAGGCCCGTTGCGGCCTAAGGTTCAGACTCCGGGGCAGCTTGAGTGCCTCGCCCACCGCCCAGGAAGTGCTTGCCGTAATGGCAATGGCCGCAATCAGCCCGGACTCGACGAGGCCCAGAGCGAACAGTGCGGTTCCGACACTACCGAGGCTGCTCTCTCGTAACAGATGGAGGATCGCCTGTATGTCAAACTGGGAGGTATTGAGGTGCCCATAGGCCAGGGTACCTGTCAGGATGACGATGGCAATGGCGATGATCCCCATGGAAAGGCTTCCAAAGGCGGTATCGGCCTGGCCACTGGGGATGTCATTGACCGTAAGGCCCTTGTCGACCACCGAGGATTGCTGAAAAAAGAGCATCCACGGCGCAATCGTCGTTCCGAGATTGGCGAGTATGACATAGGTAAAGGCGCCTACCGCAGTCCCCGCTGGAATGTGCCAGTTGCCCAATGCAGCAATAACCTGGCCCCAGTCCGGGTGCGCCGCGATAGCCAGGGGTACAAATACGATATTGCCTGCGGCAATCCACAATGCCAGCCGCTCCCAGGTGTTATAATGCAGAAAGATCATAGTCCCGGCGAGAAATATCCAGGCCACAGCGACTGAAAGAATCGGCGGCACAGAAAACACGCTCATACCGACCCGGATACCGATAAACTCCGTCACCAGGGTCAGAATATTCGCCACGGTCAGATCCAGCAGCGAAAACACCCCCCAGAAAGCGCCATAACGCCCCCAGATCATCTCGGCATGTCCCCGGTGGGTCACCGCGCCAAGACGCACGGTCATCTCCTGCACCACATAGGCCACCGGGATCATGAGCAGCAGGAAGGGAACAAAGAAACCGATACCATACATCGCCCCGGTCTGGGCATAGGTAATCACGCCTCCGGCATCGTTGTCGGCGATCATCACCAGTATACCCGGCCCGATCAGGCTCAGAAACAGCATCAGCCTCCGCCACCAGGAGGGGTGATGGCGGAGTTGATAAATCCGCCAGCGATCCTTGATGCGCTCCCGCACGTCCTCTGGCAATTGCTGCAACACATCCGCCTCGCTGGAGGCTCCGTGAAGTTCTGGTATGACTGACATCGATCCCCTCCTGAGTGGGCGTTTTATAAGCTGGCACCACCGGTCAGGTCAAGCGGCGCACCGCCATTCCCGGCGCTAACTACCCTTGCCCCGCGATGACGCGCCGGACACTGCCTCCCGCGAAAGTTCGACGACATCTCCCAGCTCCATCACCTGATTGGGCGGGAGGCGGAAAAAGTCGGTGGCGTTAGCGGAAAAGCGAAGCATGACGGCGAAAAGACGGGCTCTCCATAAGGCCAGACTCGCGTTGGCGGCCGGGATTACCCGTTGGCGGGAGACAAAATAGGTGGTATCCGAGGGGTTCCAGTGGAAGCCAGAACTCCCCTCGGACTTGAGAATTTCCGGAATATCGGGCTGCTCCATGAACCCGTAACGGGCCGTGAGCCGATAAATACCCTGTCCATAGTCCCGCGCTGTCACCCGGTCCGCAGGGAGGATGCGGGGCTCCTCCTCAAATTTGATGGTGAGGATGATGACCCGTTCATGAAGCACCTTGTTGTGTTTCAGATTGTGCAACAAGGTATGGGGTATACCCTGGTCGCGCACGGTCAGGTATACCGCCGTACCCGAGACACGGATAGGCTCGGTGGGGGTGATACCGGCCAGAAAGGCTTCCACCGGGATGGCTTCCGGATACAGTTTGCGGGCGAGGATCTCCCGTCCCCGCCGCCAGGTCGACATGACCGTGAAAACGAGCAGACCGACTACCAGATCGGAAGAGCGTTGTGGTTTGGGGCCGACTGCGGCAGAATAGAGGCGGGGTGTGAGGCTGCCATGCGCATTGAGAAGCTGACGCTGGAGAACTACCGGTGTTTTGAGCATCGGGAGATCGAGTTCGCGCCAGGGTTCAATGTGCTGATTGGCGAGAATGGCGCGGGCAAGACCACCATCATTGAGGCTCTGACGACCGTCGTCAGCCATTTCCTGATCGGTTTGGGCCTGATCGAGCCCGAGACATCTCTGATTGCCGACGAGCAGGTGCGCGAGGTAGCAGAGGTCCAGGGCGAGACGTGGTTGCTGACGCGACGCCACCCTGCCCGGATCAGCGCATCGGGCGGCCATG
>DAIEIW010000130.1:0-9293 GCA_027351205.1 Acidithiobacillus sp. | reverse complement strand
TTATTTGTATATCTGTTGTGTTTTATGGGGAGGCTGACATGCGTGTTGCTGCCATCAATTTACGTGCCCTGCCGGAGCAACGTGATCTCATTGACCACGCCGCTAACCTGCTGGGCAAGAACCGTTCCGATTTCATGCTGGAAGCCGCCTGCGAGCGTGCGCAATCGGTGCTGCTCGACCAGGTGTTCTTTGGGATGGATGCGGAAAAATTCCAGCAGTTCACCGCCATGCTCGACGCCCCGCCACGTGCCAATGAGGGCCTTGAGCGGTTGATGGCTGTCAAGGCGCCGTGGAAAAGCAATCAAGCATGAGCTTGAAGCTGTCGGCGCCGCAACCACTTGTCGCGACGCATCTGTTGGGCGACTTTGAGTGCGGAGAGCCTGCTCTGGATGAGTGGCTCAAACGCCGGGCGATGAGCAACCAGCTCACTGGCGCCAGCAGGGGTTTTGTGGTTGTTGATGAAGAAAATCGTGTGCGTGGCTTCTACTCCATGTCATCTGGTGCGGTCTCTCATCAATTGGCGACCGGCTCGGTTCGTCGCAATATGCCCGATCCGGTTCCTGTCATGGTGCTTGGCAGGCTGGCGGTAGATCGACTGGCACAAGGCATCAAACTGGGGGCAGCCATGCTGCAAGATGCGGTGAATCGGGCCATCACAGTATCGCAGAACACCGGAGTTCGCGCTTTGCTGGTTCATGCGCTCCATGAACGCGCCAAACAGTTCTATGAGCACTACGGCTTTCAGGAGTCACCACAACATCCGATGACGTTGATGCTACGCCTGAGTACCGTCAAAGCTTGATTACTCCACGCAGGTATAATTTTCTGGCCATGTGCAAAAAGAGGTTGACCAGAGATTGCGAGGGGGCGGCGGGAGCAATGCCTGTCGCGTGCAAGCACTTGTTGACCCAGGTCATTCTCAACATGTGCCGTTTTGTGGAAAGCAGGGCTGAGCAAGCAGCCTGGACACGAGATTCAGAGTACCTCAAAACTACCCACCCTTACTGTGGACGGGCTGCCTCTGAGATTTTTCAATCTGGAACCAAATATGGAACCACGGCCTAACTAAAGAAATTAACACATTGAAAATAAAAAATAATTCATACTACATCAGGATGATGTCGTATTGCTCCTGGGTATAGGTCGCCTCCGCCTGCACCTTGATGGGGCGGCCGATAAATTCCTCCAGCGCCGCCAGACTGGTGCTTTCTTCGTCCAATAGCTTCTCCATGACCTGCGGCGAAGCCAGAACCACAAAGCGTTCGGCGGGGTAGGCGCGGGTTTCGCGGACGATCTCGCGGAGGATTTCGTAGCAGATGGTTTCGGCGGTTTTCATGAAGCCGCGGCCGTGGCAATAGGGGCAGGGCTCGCAGAGGGTCTGGCGGAGACTTTCACGGGTGCGTTTACGGGTCATCTCCACTAGGCCGAGCGAGGATATCTGGGTGATATTGCAGCGGGTGCGGTCACTCTGGATGCTTTTTTCCAGCGCGCGCTGGACCCGGCGTTTATGTTCTTCGTCCTCCATGTCGATGAAGTCGATGATGATCATGCCGCCGATATTGCGCAGGCGCATCTGCCGGGCGATGGCGGCGGCGGCCTCCAGATTGGTCTTGAAGATGGTCTCTTCCTGATTGCGCCGCCCCACGAAGCCGCCGGTATTGACGTCCACCGTGGTCAGGGCCTCGGTCTGGTCGATGATGAGGTAGGCGCCGGACTTGAGGGTGACCCGGCTTTGCAGGGCGCGCTCTATCTCGTCCTCGACGTTATAGAGATCGAAGAGCGGACGCTCGCCGCTGTAGTGTTCAATGCGATCGGCCACTTCCGGGATAACGCCCTGACAGAAGGTCAGGGCGGCATCGACCGTTTCCCGTGAATCGATGCGCACCCGCTGGATATTGTCGGACATTACATCGCGCATCATGCGTAAGGCCAGATTGAGGTCGCTGTGAATCTGGCTGGGCGCCGGGCTGCGCTCCAGCCGGGCGCGGATGGAGTCCCACAGGCGCCGGAGAAAATCGATATCTCCGGCGAAGTCGGTTTCCGCCACGCCTTCCGCGAGGGTGCGGATGATATAGCCGCCGCCCTCTGCGGGGGGGATCGCAGATTTGAGCTGCTCCTTGAGCCGCATCCGTTCTTCCGGTGATTCGATACGGGTGGAGACGCCGATGCGTGGCACGAAGGGCATGTATACCAGATAACGTCCCGGCAGGGTGATGCGGGTGGAGAGTCGCGCGCCTTTGCTGCCGAGGGGGTCTTTGATGACCTGCACCAGCACTTCCTGTCCTTCGCGGAGCAGGGCGCAGACGTTGCGGACCTCGTGGTGTCCGGCACGGGGCTCGATATCGGTTTCGCCCTGGATCTCCTCGCTGTCGTCCTGAATATCCGCCGCGTGGAGGAAGGCTGTACGTTCCAGCCCCACATCGACGAACGCAGCCTGCATGCCGGGTAGAACGCGGCGGACGACACCTTTATAGATGTTGCCCACCAGACCGCGGTGGCCGCTACGTTCGACCTGGAGCTCCTGAAGGACGCCGTTGTCCACCAGCGCGACACGGATTTCCTGGGGGGTGACGTTGATCAGCAGTTCTTCGCTCATGGATGTCCTGAGAGGCAAGGTGGGGAGAGGCCGCAAGCGGCAAGCATCTCCGCCGTTTCAAAAAGGGGCAGCCCCATGACGCCGCTGTAAGATCCTTGCAGGCTGCTGACAAAGACTGCGCCGATGCCCTGAACCGCATAGGCCCCGGCCTTGTCAACCGGTTCCCCTGTATCCCAATAGGTGCGCATCTCCGCCCGGCTGAGGGGGCGCAGGCGGACGGCGCTGCTGCACAGGCGCCGGTCTACACGGCCTCGATGGAGAACGGCGACAGCGGTATGCACCTGATGCCAGTGGCCACCGAGCATTGTATACATCTGCACGGCGTCCTCGAAGTCGCAGGGCTTGCCGAAGGTGCGATCACCCAGCGCCACGACCGTGTCTGCCGCCAGGATGATGGCTTCGGGCCTTGCCGTCGCGGCAGCAAGACCTTTGCTGTGGGCAAGACGCAGCGCGAGGGCATCGGGAGCCTCTCCGGGCCGCGGGGATTCATCCACGTCGGTGGCTATAATCTCTGGTGCATAGCCCAACTGCTGGAGCAGGGCCAGTCGGCGCGGCGAGGCCGAGGCAAGAATCAGGCGGGTCACGGCGTCGGGCTGGCATTCACCAACAGCAGTTCGGCGGTCCCCGCGCCAAGGCCGGCGCCGGTAGCCAGTGCGAGCACCTGATCGGGGATGCCGTCGCGGCGCAAGGTGCGGAGGATGGTTTCGGCACGTTGGGTGGCCACATTGGCACCCAGGGGCTGTGGCGCTACCCGCACCAGTATTTCACTGGCCGCCGTCTGCTTGAGGATGCCGGAAATGGCCTGCAAGCGCTGTTTGCCGCTGGCAGAAAGCTGGTTGTCGCTGCCGAACAGGCTGTTTACCGGCATGGTCACATGCACCCCGTCGCTGGCGGCCCGGACTTGGGCATATACCGTCAGGGCCTTGCCGGAGTTGGGCAGCGCCGCGAGCGGGCCGGCAGATGCGCCTTGCTGGTTGGCCATGCCGGCCAGGCGCTGTTCTTCCGACTGCAACATCTGCTTCTGTTGCTGGATTTCGGCTTGCAGGTGCTGGGTCCGGGCGCCGCTCATGGTTTTGTTGGCCAGTTGTTCGCGCAGTTTGCCATACTCGGTCTGCAGCGACTGCTGCTGTCGGGTCAACGACTGCACCTGGCGCTGCAGACTGTTGAGCCGGTCTTGTTTTGCAGCCTGCTCACGTATTTCACGGAGCCCGGCGAGGCGCGCATTAAAAATGGCCTGGTCGACTTGGAAGAGTGCGGGGTCGACCTGGTCGCGGGTCATCATCTGTAGGCTGCTGTGCAGGCCGGACAAGGTGGCAGCGGGTATGGGCGGCCCGCTGCGCTGTGCGTCGCGCAGGCGCTGGATCGCCTGCTGCAGCGCCTGCGTGGTGGCGGGATCGGCTACCGCCATACCGGGCAGCGCAATGAGCAGGACCGCGGCGATGAGGTGACGGACGCGCATCATGGTGCCTCCTGGGCGATCTGCGCTCTGGTGGTGGCGATCTGCTGGCGGGTCGTGGCGATCTGGCTCTGCAAATTGGCGACCTGACTTTGCAGGGTCATTTGCCGACTGTTGCTTGGGGCGGTATTGAGGCGGGTCTGGATGTTGTCGAGCAGTACCCTGGCGAGAAGGGTCTGCCGGTCGGCATACACATAGTCGTTACGTGCCAGGGCGTCCCTGGCGGCGTTCAGCGCCTGCTGTACCGGCGCAAGCTGCCGCGCGTTGACCGCGGGTGAGAGGGCGAGGATGCGCTCCCGTCCCGCCTGCACGGCAACGGCGTCGGAGACGCCCTGTTGTGGGCTGACCTGCACCATCTGCGCGCAGGCACTGAGGCCCAGACTCAGGGCCAGGGCCACCCCCAAGCGGGGACGGAGACTTCGGTTCCATAGCGTGTTCACGTCAGCGTCACTCCTCTCCGCCACGATGATAAGGCAACCGGGCCTGAATGCTCCAGGCCCGGTATAATTGTTCGGCCAGCACGACACGCACCACCGGGTGGGCGAGGGTCAGTGGCGACAAGGACCAGCGCCAGTCTGGTTGCAGGGCCGGGTCGAGGCCGTCGGGGCCGCCGACCCACAGAGCGACATCGCGCCCGCCGTGGAACCATGTGTCGATGCGCTGCGCCAGTGCCTCACTGTCCAGATTCCTGCCGTCCACTTCCAGTGCGATCCGCTCGGCTCCGGCCGGGGTTGCCGCCAGTATCCGTTCACCTTCCTCGCGCCGCCAGCGGACCGGGTCCCCGCTGCGCCCGCGCCGTGCCAGCGGCAATCCCCGCCACTCGATGCGCAGTTGCGGCGGCATCCGCGCGCTGTATTCGGCGACGCCCGCCTCTACCCAAGCCGGCATTTTGCTGCCGATGGCCAGTACCCAGAGGCGCATCGCAGATCAGTGCCCCTCGCTTTGGCTACGCATCTGCGGAAGTTCTCCCCAGAGCCGCTCCAGTTGGTAAAAATCGCGCACTTCCGGACGCATCACATGGACGACCACATCACCGAGGTCGACCAGCACCCAGTCGCCCACGGTGAGGCCTTCCTTGCCTATAGGTTTTACGCCTTCCTCGCGCATGCGTGCCATCACCGCGTCGGCCAGCGCCCGCAAGTGGCGGTCTGAGGTGCCGGAGGCGATGATGAGATAGTCGGTGATGTCGGTCTGTTTGCGGACATCGATGCTCTTGATGTCGAGCGCCTTGTGTTCATCCAGAACGGAGATGGCCAAGTCGCGAAGGGTTTCTGCTGTCGCCAAGTGTTAAGATCCTTTGTGTCGGGCTATGGGCTCTGGTAGAGCCCTTCGGCGTCAATATAATCCAATACCTCGTCCGGTAACAGAAAGCGCGGGCTCTGATGACCGGCGAGCAGGCTGCGGATACTGCTGGCGGAGATTTCCAGGGCAGTGACCGTATGAAACAGAATACAGCCGGCGGGCGTCTGGCGCAGGGTGCCGACATCTTCGCAACGGCGCTGATAGAGGGCCTGGCGCAGGGCTTCCGGTAATTCGGCGGCAGGCCAGCCCGGGCGCCCGGTGACGACGAGGTGGGTGAGGTCCAGAATGTGCCGCCAGTGGTGCCAGGTGTCGAAGCGCAGAAAGGCATCCATGCCGATGACCATGGCGAGTACCGCATCCGGGCGTTGCTGACGCAGGGCGGTGAGGGTGTCTACGGTGTAGGACGGCCCCTCCCGCTCTACTTCCCAGGAACTGACCGTGAATTGCGGATGGTGCGCGACGGCGATGCGGGTCATGGCCAGACGGTGGCGGGCATCGGCCCAGGGGCTCTTGCGGTGGGGCGGATGCCCCGCCGGAATCAGCATCACCTGCGCGATGGCGAGGGCCTGGCGCACCTCCTCCACGGCGCGCAGGTGCCCGTAATGGATGGGGTCGAAGGTGCCGCCGAGGATGACCAGATCATCATGTGTGGAACTATGCATTAGCGGAATATAACCAAGGGCTGCCTGCGGGGGAAGTCGTCCGTCAGGATCGGCGGAGATCAGGGGGCGCAGCCCTCCGCGCTGACGTCACCACTGAGCGAGTGAATGAGCGCGGGCAGTCCACGCACGGCGATGCCGTGTACCAGCACCATCCTCAGGCCGGTTTCCTCTTTGGTCGGGTGGACGTCAGGCGACTTCTTCCGGCAGAAAAGCAGGGTCGGCGTCGCTTCTTCACCGCTGGACTGAAGCAAGGCGGTGTTGGCATTGACCGCTTTCATGTCTTCGGCGGGAATCTGCGCCAGGGGTCGGGTGCCACCCTCCTCGGTGCTTTGGTCAAACCCCTTCTCGTTCTCCGCCCACGCCGCCGCCGGGTCGGGAGCGGCGAGAATCGTGGCGGCCTTGGCGACGCTGGAATCTTTCAGAAAACCGACGGGGATCAGTTTTACCCGGAGCTGACCGTCGGCGACGGGTTTTTGCAATGCCTCCCAGAGCAGGTGGCAGTAGATGCAGTTGGGGTCGGCGAACACCACCATGAGTGGCCCCGCGTGACCGATCGTGAAGCCCGGTGCCTTCATGGCCGCCGGGGCGATCTGTCCGGCGGGGACCTTTCCGGGTTGGGGCAGATACTTTTCCGTGGCCGCCTGGGTGATATCCTGGCCCTTATCGTTCACCACCGGGCCGAGCAGGAGGTAGCGATTGGACAACATCCAGAGTATCCCCTGCTGATGCTGGCTGTTTTCGGCGATGATGCCGGTAAGTTTTTGGGTGGGGCCCGGAAAGACTTTCACCACATGGGCCTTGCCGTGGAAGTTGCCTTGCACCAGATGCTCCGCAGATTTGAGATCCGGGCTGGTTGCGCACCCGGCAAGCAGCAGCGGGCCGAAGAACAATGCGCCCAACGTCGCCCCTGCGGATTTTCCCAATCCCACGCGCGCCTTTTTTCCGCCGCTCCGATCTTCCGTTTCCATGGCCCCCCCAGAATTTTGCAGGACGAATTTCATTGAAGCGTGGATACTAGCAAATGTGCCGGAGTCTGGCACATTGCCTGCCGACGTTTGGTCTGGTGGAGCTTTGCGGCTATGCTTTGGACAGAGTCCGTTCCTCAAGGAGTACAGGCCATGCCGTTGACAATTCCCGCCCCCGGCCGGGAGGATGCCGCTGCCGATACGCCGGGTGTGGCGGTATTGGCGGCGGGGTGCTTCTGGTGTGTGGAGGCGGTGTATCTGGGTCTCGCGGGAGTGACGCGGATAGTGTCCGGTTATACGGGCGGCGCGGCGGAAACGGCCAATTACCGGGCGGTATGCACGGGGACGACCGGCCACGCCGAGGCAGTAGAGATTCACTACGATCCAGCGCTGCTGTCGTTTGGCCGGCTGTTACAGGTCTTTTTTGCAGTGGCCCACGATCCGACGCAGCACGACCGGCAGGGGAATGATGTGGGGACGCAATACCGGTCCGCGATATTCACCCTGAATGACGCGCAGACGGCGCTGGCGCGGGACTATGTGGCGCAGCTTGATCAGGCGAAGGTTTTTGCCGAACCCATCGCCACCGAAATCACGCCCCTGACCCATTTTTATCCGGCGGAAGACTATCACCAGGATTATGCCCGCCAGCATCCAGATCAGCCCTATATATGTGCGGTGGCGCTGCCGAAAGTGGAAAAACTGCGCGCGCGTTTTCCGCAATGGTTGCGGAAGAATCAACGGAGGTGATGACGATGATTTGTTCATCCGCAGGCTTTGATCTGACCCCCATCGATGCCGGGAAGCGCGCAGAAATGGCGCAAGGCTTGTCTGCCGGGGCGCGTCATGTCCTTTTTGAGCATGGCACGGAGCCGCCCTTCTGCGGTGGGCTGCTGCACGAACAGGGCGACGGGACGTTCGTTTGCGCTTTGTGTGGGTTGCCGTTGTTTCGCTCGGCAGCCAAGTTTGATTCGGGGACGGGCTGGCCGAGTTTTCGGGAGCCTTTCGCACCCGACCATATCCATGAGATCCGCGATACCAGTCATGGCATGGTACGCACGGAAATCCGCTGCGCGCGTTGCGACAGCCATCTGGGGCATGTGTTTTCCGATGGTCCGGCCCCGACGGGGCGGCGCTATTGTTTGAATTCGGCGGCGCTGCGTTTTCAAAGGGCCACATAGCCGGACTCTGCGGCTTCCTGATTTCATTCGTCGACGGGGTTGTTGCTAGCGGAGAGCGGGATATGTTACCGCACAGTGTGCGGCTCCCGGTGGCCGGGCATGGTGCTCATGGCCCGGATATGCAGCCCGACCAGGGGGGGCATTGAATATGGATACACGCCCCGCGGCGCAAGCGGACGTCCGTCAATTTACGGGACTTGTCGGCGCAACCGCGGCCCAGCGCCTCGCCGAAGATGGCCCGAACCTTCTGCCCGGAAGCACGCCAAAAACGCTGTTGGCCATCGTGCTCGGCGTCCTGGCAGAGCCGATGTTCGTGATGTTGCTGGTGGCTGGCGGCATCTATCTGCTGCTGGGCGACCATGCCGAAGCGCTGTTTCTGCTGGCCTTTGTGTTCGTGGTCATCGGCATTACCCTGGCCCAGGAGCGCAAGACCCAGCGTGCGCTGGAGTCGTTGCGCGATCTCTCCGCGCCGCGGGCGCTGGTGATCCGCGACGGTCGGGAGCTGCGTATCGCCGGGCGCGAGGTGGTGCGCGGCGATCTCCTGGTCCTGCATGAGGGGGATCGCATCGCCGCCGATGCGCAACTGGTGCAGGGCCAGATCACGGTGGACGAGTCGCTGCTCACTGGTGAGGCGGTGCCGGTGGACAAGCTCCCCAACCCGGAGTTCGGCGCGCTGGCTACGTCAGGCGGTGACGACGGCGCTGCGCTGTTCGCCAGCACCGTGGTCACCAAGGGGGTGGGCCTCGCGGTGGTGCAGGCTACGGGCATCGGCACCGCCGTCGGCCGCATCGGTCAGGCGCTGGCAACAACGGAAGAGACGACCTCTGGCCTGCAACAATCCTCGCGCTCCCTCATCCGTAATCTGACGGCGATCGCGCTGTTGTTGGCGGTATCGCTGGTTCTGGTGGATTGGTTATGGGATGGCCGTGCGCCGCTGGAAAGCCTGCTGTCCGGTATTGCCCTGGCGATGGCCATCCTGCCCGAGGAGATTCCGGTCATTCTCACCGTGTTCCTGGCGCTGGGCGCCTGGCGTATCGCCAAAGCCCGGGTACTCACCAGACGCGTGCCGGCGGTGGAAGCGTTGGGTGCGATCACCGTGCTGGCGGTGGACAAGACCGGCACGCTGACGCA
>DAIEIW010000128.1:0-9388 GCA_027351205.1 Acidithiobacillus sp. | reverse complement strand
TTGTACGGCGATTTCCGGCAAGAGTTTGGGCGCTGCAATGCGGACCATGCAGAGATGAACGGCCTGGACCAACCATGAAATATGGCAGGCCTTTGCTTGCCACTCGGTTGTGGTAACGGTTTCTCCAGCTCGCGCCAGTGTCAACATGCCGCCCATCCCGCTGGCATCGCGGCAAGTGTGGGCCAGCCCGGCCTGTAGGCCAAATGAACGGGCCTCTTCCCATAGCTCGCGCGCAGGTGCAAACAGGTCATCGGACCAGATGATAGGGGACGGCGAACGCATGGCATGCTGTACCGTGGGATCGATGACCTGATATTCCTGCGCTTGATATCTGGCCTGCCAGACCGCAGGGTAGTTGCTGAACATGGCGGTTTTTGGACGCGCAAGCGGGAGCGGCATGCGCAAGCCGTAGGCGCAGTAATCGAATTCCAGCTTGCGCGCCAACTCGGCCACCATGGCCAACACCTGCCGTTCACATTCGATGGACTGGAATGTCTGCAGGAGATCTTCCTTCCAAGGGTCCAAATGTCCCTCCTTCTTGGGCAGCGCGAGGCCGTGGGGAGAAAGCACCGCCAACCGGGGCATGCCGTGGATATCGCATAATCAACCTGTCAGGGTTGACACTACCGTATCATGGGGTAATTCGGTAGCCTGTTCCTAATTCGAATTTTCCTGGCAGGTGATCATGACGGTGCAGAACGAAATCGCGGTAAGGCCGCAAGGACCTGGATTCATGAGGTTGTCTCCCGATGGCTATGTGCGCCTGACACTGGAACAGTTTCAGGCGATTCCTTTGGTGCATCTTTTGTCCGGCCTGGACCCGGACGAACCCCTCCCTCTTCACGAAGGGGCCAGCCAGACCAACATTTCCGGTTATACCGAATGGGTCAGCGAGACGGCGCCCATCATCACCCTGGGGTGGGACTGGCGGATGGAAGGCTCGTCAGGACAGGCCCGTTATTTCCGGACGGGCTTCCCGCGAAGCAATATCATGCTGGTGGATGACTTGTGGCGGGACCTGTGCCCCGCCAACACGGCCAAACTGCTGGAAGTGGCCATTGACAAGACGGCTTGGCAGGCCGCAGTCCGGCTGCGTATCATGGATAGATACACTTGACAAGCTGTCAAGGTTGACAGCTAGACAGAACCGCCGGGGCTGGTAGATTCATCCTCATAGACAAACTCTATCGAGGGATAAGATGCAGATTATATCCGGACCATCTGAAGTTTTACCGAATAATCTGTATGCGAAGGTAGCCGGCTACCGCCATCAAGTCTTTGTCGAGCAGCTGGGGTGGGCGTTGCACACGGAGAACGGAATGGAGTCGGACCAGTTCGACCGGCCGGACACCGTGTACGTAGTGGCGCAAGACGATCAAGGTCATGTATCCGGCTGCGCCCGCCTCCTCCCCACCACGCGCTCCTATCTGTTGGGCGAGGTTTTCCCCCAATTGCTCAATGGCCTGACGCCACCATGTTCTCCAGACGTCTGGGAGTTGTCGCGCTTCGCGGCCGTGGATTTGAATAACCGATCTGGGACACCAGGGCAGTTTTCGTCTTCGGTTGCGCGAAAGCTACTGGAGGAATCCATCGCCTGCGCGGTTTCGCACGGAGCGAAACGGTTGATCACTGTGTCGCCGATCGGCGTGGAGCGGTTGTTGTCTCGATCCGAATTCCACGCACATCGTGCAGGACCGCCGATGATTATTGATGGACATCCGATATTTGCATGCTGGATTCACCTAGACAGAATTGGTGCATAAAACTATTCATAAACTATAACTTTCTACAGACTCAGTGGCAAAAAGCCCATTTGGTATGTTTGGAAGTTTTAGCGAAGCGACCGTTTAAAAAATGGGGAATCTCCAGACTTTGCAACGGTGACAGTAGATGTTTGACATTTAGTGGAGTATATCGGAGTAGTTGACTTATCTGTAATATATGGTATATGTTTTAATTCTATGCTTATAGTTAGCATAGTTTTCTGATTATTTTACTGCTAGGAGGGCTTTATGAGTGATTTAGCAATCTCCAATATTCGTGAGTTGGATATGGACGAAATTCAGCAAGTTTCTGGCGGATACATTCCGATTGGCAATGCTTTTGGCGCACTTGGCTTAGGGATGCAAGGCGCCTCGCTTGCTGCTGCACAGGCTGGCTATTCTAACCTTGCAACCAGTCTAAACTGGGGATCGTTGGTATTTGGCGGATTTTCTGCTTATTTTGGTTGGTAGAAAAACAGGAAATGCGCGGCGATAAATTCGATCTGGTTTCTTTTTATGCGTATAAATTTAGCGCCGCGCTATTTTGTTTTTTTGGTTTTCTTCTTACGGAGTTAGGAATATACTTAAACCCAACATTCGGGCCCTCGTTATTCAGAACAACGGTAATGGTTGTTGTTTTTTTTGTTTCGGTGCTTGAATGGCGCGGGTTTTTTGTTGGGAAGTTCGGAACCGCTATTTATAAAGGAAGTGTTTCTGCTTATATCAGCATAATAATGTTCTTTATTTGCGGCATAATGGCATTTTTATCAATTTTCTACTTCCACAACGGACTCTTTTTTATTGTCGGAATTCTTGCTGCTTATAATGGATTTTTCTCGGTTAAAGCGGTAGAAAAAATGAAAAAAGAAATAAACAAAGATACCGACTTTTTTAAAATTTATTTCAATAAATGACAAATTGCAATCATGGTTTGTTTTAGCTAAAAAGAAAAGTTCATGTTTTTATGAAAAACAAGCTATTCCGCCAAGAAGTCACTTGGAATCAGGATTCCATGACTATCGGCACTGTGCGTCTCGCGGCACCAATACACCATCATATTTATTCTGTCTTGGCAGTAATTATCACGATGGCGATCCTGAGTTTTCTCGTCTTCGGTCACTACACGCGCCATCTTCCGGTATCCGGCATGCTGGTTCCCAGCAGCGGCCTGCTTTCGGTATCGAACCCTTTGTCCGGGACAGTTACCAAAGTCCTCGTTCACGCCGGACAGAGAGTACATTCAGGTGCCCCGCTGGTGGAGATCTCCAGCAATCTCTATAGCCCATCCATGGGGCTCGTCAATAAGATTATCCAACAGTCATTGTTGGCTGAGCAGAACATCCTCCACCACAGCTTGCGTACACAAAATAGCGTTTCGGCCATTCAGGGCCGGATGCTCACGGACAAGCTCCATGATCTCCAGGTGGAGTACGCCCAAGTCACGCAAGAAATTGCCATTCAGAAAGCCGATATCCGTAGTACCGAGGACGTCTTGCACGAGTTCCTTAGTGTCAAGGGTCGAGGTCTGGTATCCGACCCCGAGTTGCAGCAACAACGTTTGTCTGTGTACAGTGCCAAAAGCCAACTGGAAGAGCTGGAAACCCATCAAACCGCTCTCGCCCAGGAAATCGACAGCACCCGCCATCAACTCAAGAAGTTGCCTCTCACCACTCAGAACCAGCTCAGCAGCATTCGCAGCAAGCTGGAAGCCTTGCGTCAGGAACAGGCAAAGTCCTCCAGCAGCCACAGTCTGATCCTGCGCGCCCCCCGTGGGGGTATCGTATCTTCCTTGGCCGTAAACCAGGGGCAGGCAGTCAGCGCCGGAACGACAGTCTTATCCATTGCACCGGGGCATCATGATCCACTGCTCGCGCAATTGTTGGTGCCCAGCCAGACCATCGGCTTTTTGCACCGTGGCTCCCAAGTCGAGCTTCACTATGCCGCTTTTCCCTACCAAGATTTCGGGAGCTTCCAGGGTACCGTGATGAGCATCTCCCCGGGCGCCCTGACCCCGGCGGAGATCGCTACCCTAACCCAAACCCGGTCTAGCACCCCAGTATACCGAGTGATGGTGGCCCTGCGGCATACCGCCGTCCTCATCAATGGCCATATCTGTCCTTTGCGCTCGGGCATGCAGCTAAAAGCGGAGGTCACCCTGAATCGGTTGCGGCTCATCCAGTGGATTTTCGATCCCCTTTTGGGCTTGGGTCATAACGTCTTCTTTGGGTCGACACATCATGCCACTCATCCAAGGGAGCATATTTCCCCTCTCCAGAAAGTCGTCAAGGACCCCATGACCTCAATCCCCGCCGCAGCATGAAGTTCGCGCAAGATGTCCTCGCCGATTTGCGCTTCGGCTTCGGCAAGAAGACCCCCGTCATTCTGCAATCGGAGGCATCGGAGTGTGGCCTCGCTTGTCTCGCCATGATCGCCAGCCATCACGGTTACGAAGTCGATCTCTATACCCTGCGCCGACGTTTCAGCTCTTCGCTCAAAGGGATGAACCTCGCCCGGATAATCCAGATCGCCGGAGAATTACGCCTTGAGGGTCGTTCGTTGCGCCTCGAGCTAGAAGACCTCGCCAAACTGCGCCGCCCGTGTATTTTGCACTGGAACCTGAATCACTTCGTCGTGCTAACGAAGGTGACCCCCAAAGCCATCACCATCATCGACCCTGCGCGCGGTACTCGGGTCATGTCCTGGGATGAGGTCTCCAAGGCCTTCACCGGGGTGGCTCTGGAGCTTTCGCCTGCTGCCGATTTCGCGCCGGTGGCACTGAAGTCGGCGGTGTCCATCCGCGCCCTCACCGGGCGGATGGAGGGTCTGGTCGGGGCGCTCTTTCGGATATTTACCCTAGCCTTGGTCCTGGAGATCTTTGGTATTCTTGGACCCCTCTATATCCAGTGGATACTGGACGAAGTCCTAGTCATCAATGACAAGAGTCTCCTGACCATTCTGGGCATTGTCTACCTGGCTGTCACACTATTCTCGGCGGTGTTTTCTGGGCTCAGGTCCTGGGTGATCATTGAGATCAATGCGACCCTGGGTGTCCAGTGGGCGATGAACGTCTTTTCCCACCTCATGCGTCTGCCTTTGGAGTTTTTTGAGAAGCGCCACATCGGCGATGTGGTCTCCCGATACGAGGCGGTCCAGAACATCTGCCAAACCATCACCACCAGCTTCGTTTCGGCTGTCCTCGACGGCATTATGGGGATTGCCATCCTGGTGGTAATCGCCCTCTATAGCCTGCGCTTGACGGCCATCGTTCTGGCGGTCTTCCTCATTTATCTCACCATGCGCTGGATCTTTTTCTATCCCTTACGGGCCGCTACCGAGCGCCACATCTATGCGGCCGCCAAGCGGCAAACCTATCTCCTGGAATCTATCCGTGGAATCCAGACGCTCAAACTCTTTAACCATGAAGGAGAGCGAACAGCCAAATTCAGCAATCATCTGGTGGACACCATAAACCAGAGCATCCGAGTCCAACAATTGACGGCTCTGTTCCATGTCGGTCAGCAATTCTTATCCGGCATCGGTCACGTCGTCTTGATCTGGCTTGCCGCCTTGATGGTCATGCACAACACTTTCGCTGTCGGCATGCTGGTGGCCTATGCCACCTACGCCAGTCAATTGCTGAGTCGGGGCGATGGATTAGTGAATGCCTTCATCGAGTTTCGCATGCTGCGTCTTTATGGAGAGCGGCTCGCGGATATTGCTCTGCATCCCACCGAAGCGCATGCCATAGGCAGTTATCTGGGCACTGACCCGGAAGCGACCCTCAGCATCCGCCATCTCTCCTTTCGCTATGCCGAAAACGATCCTTGGATTTTGCAAGATGTGCGCCTGGAAATCCCGGCGGGGAGCGCCATTGCGATTATCGGGCCCTCAGGTTCCGGCAAAAGCACCTTGGTCAAGCTCCTGCTCGGGCTTCTGTCGTCCCAAGAGGGGGAGATCCGCATAGGCGAGATAGACATCCGCCAGCTGGGTTTTCAGCGCTATCGCAGTTTCGTCGCCGCGGTTATGCAAAACGACCAGCTTCTCGCCGGCAGCATCGCCGACAATATCGCCCTTGCTCATCCTGAAGCGGATCTCTCGGAGGTCGTCAAAGCCGCCCAGATGGCCGGCATCCATGAAGAAATCGCTGCCATGCCCATGGGCTATCAAACCCTCGTTGGTGATATGGGATCGACACTTTCCGGTGGGCAGAAGCAGCGGGTGCTTCTAGCCCGAGCGCTCTTTACCCAGCCCAAGATCCTGATCCTCGACGAGGCTACCAGTCACCTGGACGTATTCAAGGAAATGCTGGTCAATCAGCATATCCGACAGATGCAGATCACCCGGATTATCGTGGCCCACCGCCCGGAGACTATTCTTCAGTGCGAACTGATCTACCAGCTCTTGCAAGGGAGTCTACAGCCTGTTACCCCAGAACAGTTCCGCAAGGAATTTGCGACGGTGCGATCCGCTCTCGCTGGTAGTCTGGCGCCGGACACCCCATGAGATACGGGGTCTTGGCCCGATCGGCACTCGCCATGGCGCTTTCTGGAACAACCCTTCTCGCTTACGGGGCGGACTTTTGGTATCCCCGGCATGGATTTTTTGCCGATCCCTGGAATACCCGATCTCAAGTCCCGGCATTTGGAACTTATAGCGAGGGACGCTTCGGATTACCCAGCCTCCCGCTACGCCATCCCCCGGAACCAGCCCGCTTACAGCAATTGCGTTCCTTGCCAGCGATCACGGACTGGGCTTTGCAACACAATCCCAAAACCGCAGCGGCCTGGGATGCCCTGGAGGCCCAGGCGTCAGCTTTGGGTGTCGCCAAAGGACTCTGGTTGCCAACGATTAGTGCCCAGGTTCAGGGTCAGCGCGGCCAAACTGTCTATAGCCAAGGATTCAGCGCGCCGCCGCTCAACGGTCTCTACAATACCCTCAGCCTGAGTGAGGAGTTGTTCAACTTTGGTTATCGCCGGACCAGTATCGCCAAGGCAGAAGCTGCCACCCTAGTGAATCGTCTGGAAACGGATATCACCATCCAGCAGGTAGCATTGAATGTCGCGAACACTTACTACGGCTTGGCCGAGGCTCGCGCCGATGTGCGGATCTACCGCAGCGGTGTCCGGCAAGCACGACAAATCGAGCAGGATACCCGCTCGCAGTATCGGGCCCATCTGAAACCCATCACCGATAACTACCAGGCGCAGAATATCTTGGCAGAAGAGGAAGAGAGTCTTGCCGCCGCAGAGGGATCGGAAAGATCGGCTCGCGGTGCACTAGCGGAGGCCGCCGGCTTACCCGTGGCTTCCCGGTTGCAGGTGTTCTCCCCGCAAATATCAGGGGATCAAATCTTACGCCCCATCCAGCACTGGTTGCGAGTGGGACTACTACATAACCCCTCTATCCTCGCCGATCTCGCCAGCGCGCGGGAGGCCCGTCGCACCATTGGGCAGGCCGAAGCACAGGGACTGCCCTCTGTTTCCTTGGTAGGGGATATCGGGCGGAATCTCTTCCGTCATGTTCCCAACGAACGCAGTTTTTCCATTGGGCTGCAGATCAACATCCCCTTCGACAGCAATTTTTCGACCACCTATCAAGTCCAGGAGGATCGCGCCCTCTATCGGGAGGCCAGAGCCAACACTCAGGCCGAAGCACAATCCATTTTGCTGAATCTTTGGCAAGCGTATGTCGGCTTACGCAGCGCCCATCGCGCCGAGGCGGCAGTCCAGGCGCAGGTGAAAAGCGCGCAAAAAGCCTTATTGGGGATTCGTACCCAATATCGCATTGGGTTGGCGAATATTTTGGAACTCACCATTGCTGAGGAAAATCTCATCAGCGCTCGCATTACCCGCGCCCACGTACTTGCTCAATATTACCAAGATCGTGCGGCCCTGTTCAGCTATGCGGGAATGGCCCCGCAAAAAAAGCTATAGGGGGACTAACTATCCATCCCCACCTGCGACAGGCGCGATTCATGGCATCAGAGTTCCGTTCATCATCAGACCTTAGGGATATGTCTTGTTGGCTACAGGCAGGCCGGGGCGGATGGCCTGATTTTGCTGGGTTCTGTCCATGCGTATTCCGGCGGCATCCGGCCACTGATTCCACGGCCATGCGGCCACCCCTGGGGGCAGGGGCGACGTTGGGTAGTTTTGTTCATCATGACCTCTTTTGCGGAGCAAGGAGGTTTTTGTGGAGCGACTATCTGTAGCGGCTTGCAATCCAAAACGGCGTGCTCGCAATCAACGGGCTTTTTCGGCTCACATTAACTGCAACTGACGGGCCTTCGTGCTCACATTATTTGCAACTATGCTCGCAATCATCCGACGTGCTCGCAATCGAAAATGGCCTGCTCACATTAATTGCAACTGAAGTAGCTGATCGGCTGAAATTCCCAGGAATGGCTACACGGAGATTCTCGGACTATTAGTTATAATTAAAAACAATACCTTACAGTAAATAATGTGAGATGTGCTGGATCTTCAATCTCTTTGTGTCAGGTTCCCCGCTGCTTACCGAGAAATCCATCAAATGGTGGCCGAGGAGATACCACTGGGTATACCACGCAGCTTGTCGCGAGGATTATTAATAATGTAAAAATAGGGTCTCAGACTATCAGAACGAAGTATAAATAAAATCTTATGACAACCTTAGACTGACGCTCTTGCGGCGCGAAACCGGACGTCCAGTTAGGGTATACGCTACTTGGCCCCCTCAAAACCCCATGGCCAAGAACTTCTGGCCCATATTAAACTGGCCACATCATTCTTGGCTATCTATATTGGCCTCTTAACCCGGTTTTCCGTTCCACTGGACCTCAGAGGCCACCCGAGTTCGACAGTTCATCGGCAAAAATTGCCAATTTCGTAATGCCGCCCCAGCATTCATAGGGGTTTCAGCACCCATTTTCTAAAAACGCTGTGGTGGCACGTTTTATCACTTATGCTCTTTTATTGACATGTCAATGAACGCTGATAAAGTGGAGGCATGCATGTGAAGATAACCACCTCCGGCAGCCGCCGCTATGTCCAGCTTGTTGAGTCCTACCGGGATGATGCCGGAAAGGTCAAAAAGCGTACCGTCGCCACACTGGGGCGGCTGGACCAGGTCGACAGTCAGTTGCATGCCGTGATTCAGGGCCTGATGAAGGTCAGCGGCCAGGGATCCACCCCGTCGCCAACGATTTCTGCGCCATCCATCGCTTTTGAAACAGCGCGTGCTTTTGGCGATGTCTGGGCCTTGACCGAACTCTGGAAGGATCTGGGCTTCAGTGCCCTACGTCAGGTGTTCCGCAAGACCCGCCATACGACCGATGTGGAAGCTCTGATCCGGGTGATGGTCCTCAACCGGCTCTGCGATCCCGAATCGAAACTGGGCGTGCTGCGCTGGGTGGAAACCGTCGCCTTACCGGATTTCACCATGACAATGATTACCCACCAGCAACTCCTGCGCAGCATGGATGCCCTGATGGAGCAGCAGAGTGCCGTAGATGCTGTGGTAGCCGGACTGTTGCGCCCCCTGATCGATCAGGACCTGTCCGTGGTCTTCTATGACCTCACCACGATCCGCAGTGAAGGCCTGGTCACGGTTCCCCAGGACGTCCGTCAATTCGGGATGGCCAAGGA
>DAIEIW010000124.1:0-2604 GCA_027351205.1 Acidithiobacillus sp. | reverse complement strand
CGTCGGCGAGGGGCGCCGGGCTGGAGGCACTGGCGACCTGCAGGACGAACGCATCGAGAGGATCTAGGGACGCCACGTGCGACGGTGTCTTGGGAGTCCCAGTCCCTATCTGGTAGACCTCGGGACCAGAGGCGGTGCATGCTGCCAACGCGGGAAGTATTAGGGAGGCAATTGCCGCTTTGACGTGTCTTGCTGCACTCATGACTAGGCGCCCTCCTCCTCTCGTCTCCACTCCCCACTGACCAGCTTCGGGTGTTCGCCGGCCTCGATTAACCGAGCGCCTTCGCGAAAACCTTGCGCCTCGTTCCTGGCGTGGCCGGCTAGTTTCTCGTAGTTGGCGATCGAGGAGGGAAAGCTGTCCAGCCAGGCCGCCATGCCGGTGTAGTCGGTTCGGCAAGTATCGGCATTCCTGCCATCCCTTCGTGGAGCCTTTGGTTTTTGTGGTCCCGCGCTACTCATGGATACCCCCGTTGCTTGTACCCGAATTATCGGCGCGTGCAGCCTGCCAGTACCCGCGCCGCCGGCGCGCCGCACACACACGATGGTATGCCTTGCGGCCCGCCCCGGGGTTTTGTACCCAGTCGGTTTTCTCGCCGCCGCGCCGGGTATTCCGTCCGCCCCAGCGGCGCACCAGCACCCAGTCGCCAACAAGGCAGTGAACAGCGAAACCTGATAGTAGCGCGTCGCGGTGAGCCACTCGGAGTGCATGGCATCATCCAAGCATGTAAGCATGTCTGCATGGTAGACAGCCATCATGCAAAGCACAAGACATGCAAGCGTGCTACGATGCTTTAAGTCTTACATGAGGGCATGGAATCATGCAGACCATCGTCGTCAACTCTCAAAAAGGGGGCAGCGGCAAGACCACCCTGTGCCGCGTCCTGGCCGTGGAAGCGTCCCGCCGGCGCGGCGCGGCACCCGTCTACCTCATTGATCTGGACGATCAGGGCACCTTGGCTCAGTGGCACGAGGCGCGGGAGGCTGAGGAGCCCCGCCGAGTCGAGTTGCCTGTGGAGCAGATCGGTGCCGGCCTGGATATCCTCAAGTCGCAAAGGGCGGGCTACGTGTTTGTCGACACGCCTCCTAACGCTGGCGTCTTCATCGACCAGGTGTTTGGCGTTGCCGACCTCGTGATCGTCCCGGTGAAACCCACTCCGGATGACCTGCGCTCCGCGGCCGTCACGGTCGAACGACTCAAGGCGCTGCAGACACCGTTCCTGTTCGTGATCACCCAGGCCATCCAGAACGCCAACATCACGGCCCAAGCCATCGCGGCGCTGTCGCATCACGGTCCAGTCGCCGAGACCATCATCGTCAACCGGGTCATCTATCCGGCCGCGTTCACGGATGGGCGCACCCCGCAGGAGATCGACTCCAAAGGGGCTGCGGCCAAGGAAATCGCGCGGCTATGGGAGTTTCTTGAGTCCTATATGGGCGGGAAACGCGCCCCCAAGAAACCAAAAGACAATTCACTGAACATGGGAGCATCACATGGCTAAAGCCGTCGCCCTTACCCCGGGCATCATGTCCACGCCGAAGACGTCCACGACCTCCCGCAACAAGGCCTCAGCCACGACGGCCCCCAAGGGCGAGCCCTCTGTGCCTCTGCAAATTCGCATCCCGGCCAGCGAAGCCAAAGCCATCAAGCGCGCCGCCCTGGAGGCCGATCAGACCATCAGCGAGTTCATGCTTGAATGCTTTCATGCACACATGAAAGCATGATAGCAGGCATGGGCATCAAACCAGCCCTATGAGCGCCAACTCCAAGGCGGGCCATGTCCATGTGCTCCTGCACCTCCCGCCGCGCCTCAAGGAACGGCTGGCCAGTCGGAGCCGCGAGACGGGAAAAACTCAGAAGGCCCTCTACCACACGGCCATCGAGGTCTTCGCGCGGCGGCAATCCGATCGGCGCCGCGTTCGTCCGCTACGTTACAGTCCACTTTATGGTGGCGACGATGCTGTGCCGCTTAGGCTGTGGATAAAGCAACCCCTCATCGAAACGGTGATGACGCTCGCTGAGGGGCATCACATCAGGCGGCGGGAAGTGATCTACACGGCGTTGTGGAGCGCGCTACTGGGAGATTGAGGGCACGTCCAGTCGGCCGCCGCACCCCCTGGAGAGATTTCTGCTGTGTCAGTAGCCGGCCTCTCTCTGGTGCCGGAATGCCAAGACATACACCGCGTTGTCGGCCACCTCATGACGGTACAGGGCCACATAGCCGGAATCCCCGAAGGCAATCACCAACTCGCGCAGTTCTGGCATGTCAGGGAGCGGCCGGCCAATGTCGGGGGCCGTTTCCAACAGCAGGAATTGCCGCTTGATGGCCTCGGCGGCCCGTCTGGCGGCTTCCGGGGGCTTGGCGGCCAGGAATTGCCGACATCGTTCCAAGCCATCCGCCGCGCCTTCGGTGACAATTACTTGTGGCACTCAGGCACCGTTTTTTCGTCTTCGGTGCCCCAGTTGTTCAGCCAGGCGCGCACTTCCGGGCCGGTCAAGTACCGTCCGGTTTCCTTGTAGGCCGCCCAGGACGCCAACGCTTCCTGCTTGAAGCCCTCACGGGCTTCCTCGCGCTCGACGTATTGTTGGATGGCTTCGAGCATGAT
>DAIEIW010000101.1:0-2738 GCA_027351205.1 Acidithiobacillus sp. | reverse complement strand
TCGCGCTGGCAGGCTTCGATCACCGTCGCATCATCCCAGATCTGCACAAAGGTGCGTACCGGCTGGCGGCGCTGGGGTGGCGTGGCGATGATGGATAAGTCACGCAGGCCGGCCAGCGAGAGATTCAGAGTGCGGGGGATCGGCGTTGCGGTCAGGGTGAGGATATCCACCTCGGCGCGCAGTGCCTTGATCCGCTCCTTCTGGCGTACCCCGAAGCGATGCTCCTCATCCAGAATCAGCAACCCCAGGTCGTGGAAGGCGACATCCTTTTGCAGCAGGCGATGGGTGCCGATCAGGATATCCACCTCCCCTACGGACACCGCCGCGAGCACCTGCTTGTGCGTTTTGGCATTCTGGAAACGGGAGAGTACTTCCACCCGCAGGGGCAGCCCGGCGCAGCGGTTCCGGAAATTCTCGTAATGCTGCTGGGCGAGCAGGGTAGTGGGGACCAGTACGGCCACCTGCGCACCACTGTGCGCCGCCAGAAAGGCCGCACGGAGCGCCACCTCGGTTTTGCCGAAGCCGACATCGCCGCAGACCAGGCGGTCCATGGGGTGGGGGCTGGTCATGTCGGCAATGACTGCGTCAATGGCCTGCTGCTGATCCGGGGTTTCCTCAAAGGGAAAGCGGGACACGAATTCCCAATAGGCGTCATCGGGTTCGGGAAAAGCCCGACCGGTGCGCGCCGCGCGACGGGCATAGATGTCCAGCAGTTCGCTGGCGGCATCGACGGCCTTTTGCCGCGCCTTGGCCTTGACTTTTTCCCAGTGATTGCTGCCGAGGCGGGAGAGCATCGGCTCCGTCGCACCATTACCGACATAGCGGGCGATACGATCCAGATGATCCGCCGGGACGTAGACGAGATCGCCGTTGGCGTACTCCAGGACCACGTATTCATTGATGTCTCCCTGGGCGGCAAAGGGCGTAGCCATGCCCTGAAAACGGCCGATGCCGTATTCCTCATGGGTAACGGCATCACCCGGCTGTAACTCGCCGAGATCGCGGACCAAGCCTTCAATGCTGCGCTGTCGGGCGTTGGCGCTACGCCGCTGGGCAAAGACGCGATCACCAAAAATTTGCGCCTCAGAGACCAGTGCCAGTCTGACCAGACCATTTTCCTTGATGAGCAGGCCGCGTTCCAGGGGCGCCACGGTGATGGCGATCCGTTCCGTACCAGCCAGGAACTCCGGCCAGTCATGCACCCGGCTGGGGAGCAGTCCGCTCTTGCCAAGCCGTTCCGACAGGGCTTCCTGGCGGCCCGGTGATTCAGCGGCGAGGATGACCCGGCCCGCGGTCGGCAGATGGCGCAGAAAGGTATCAAGTGAGGCCAGTGGCGCTTCCGGACTGCCATGGAGACCGGGGAGAGGGGCAGTCGGCAGACGCTCCGCATCGCCCTCCTGTTGCCCATATACCCGCGCCCGACCGCGTAGGACATCTTCCCATTCACTGGGGGGTAGAAGCAGTTCATCAGGTCGCAGTATGGGATACGCCGTATCGTGGCTCCGTTCCTCGTAGCGCTCCTGCCAGTCCTGACGAATGTGCCGGGCGGATGCTTCCAGGCCGGGCGGGAGAAAGACGACGCCGTCTACAGGAAAGTGCATCAGCAGGTGGCTGCTCTCCGGAAAGAAGAGCGGGAGATAATGCTCGGCGCCCTGGGGCGCTTGTCCTCGACTGGCCGCCCGGTATATCTCGGCGCGTTGCGGATCACCGCTGAACCGGGCGCGGAAGCGGCTGCGAAATTCCTGTAGCGCGGCGGTATCCACCGGCACTTCCCGCGCCGGGAGCAGAGAGACCCGCTCGACCTTTTGCAGGGTACGCTGGGTTTCCGGATCAAAGGCACGGATGCTTTCCACCACCCTGTCGAAGAGTTCGATGCGATAGGGCAGGGGGCTACCGCTGGGAAAAAGATCGATGATTCCACCACGCCAGGCCAGTTCGCCGGCCTCAGAGACTTCACTGACGTTGCGGTAGCCGGCATCGATCAGGCGCTGGCGAAAGCCTTCCGGACTCAGGTGGTCGCCCACGGCGAGGACAAAAGCGTGCTGGTCGAGGAAACTGCGCGGTGGCAGGCGTTGCAGGACGGCGGACAGAGGCGCGAGACAAACGCCACGCCATTCCGGCAGAGTGGCAAGAGTAGCCAGCCGGGTGGCCGTGGCATCTGCCGGCGGCGCCAGGCGATCATAGGGAAGGATTTCGCGGTCCGGGAAAACCAGCGGCGCGGGCAAGTCCGGTGCGAAAAAACGCCACTCGCGCTGCCATTCCTCCACGTCGCGGGCGTTCGGCAGCAGAATCAGCAGCGGGCGCTGCCACTGCCGCGTCATCTGCGCTGCCAGCCAGCTATCCGCAGCACCGTAAATTTGACTAAATGCGCGTGCCGCCCCGGCGCGCGGCGGGGTGCCGAGAGAAAGACTTCGATCCAAGAATATCTGATCTTATGTGGGGACTCTGAAGGGCTCTAGTGTAAAGGGGCGCCGTGGAAACTGCAAAACGGGACGCCGCTTTCTTGCGTCCTCCCTCAAGACTGCGGATACTTCGGGCTGGTGGTTTGGGTCCAGAAGGTTGGGGGTGCACATGGAGCGCGTCTGGGTGGTGATCCCGGCGGGAGGCCGGGGACAGCGGTTTGGGGCGGCGCAGGCCAAGCAGTACGTGCTGCTGCGCGGCCGTCCCGTCATTGCCCATACCCTGGCGGCCTTTTTTCGGGAGCCGCGTGTTGCGGGCATTCAGTTGGTTCTGCCGGG
>DAIEIW010000091.1:0-3989 GCA_027351205.1 Acidithiobacillus sp. | reverse complement strand
CCGTTTCCGGCTGTTTTGCCGTCAACTCCTTCACCAGCCTCACCGCGGACACCGCCATGTCGACGACCTCTGCCTTGCTCATGCCGAAGACGACGTCACGAAAGGTCTTCGAGACCGGGTTATAGACGTGCACGATGGCCCGCCGTGCGCCCCGCAGCGATTCCATCGTGCGGCGGATCAGGTGTTCCCGCGCCTGGGTTAGCACTTCGATCGTGACATCCTCGGGAATATGCCCGCCCTCGATCAGTTCGCGCACGAAGTTGAAATCGGTGGCGGAAGCCGACGGGAACGCCACCTCGATCTCCTTGAAGCCGATGTCGCAGAGCATGCGGAACATGCGCATCTTGCGTTCGCCGTTCATCGGCTCGAACAGCGACTGGTTGCCGTCGCGCAGGTCGGTGCTCATCCAGATCGGCGGCTGGGTGATGGTGCGGTTCGGCCATTGGCGGTCGACAAGATCGACGGGCGGGAACGGCCGGTATTTGGTTTCGGGATGGCGCAACATGGCAGGGTCTCCTTCGGTAATCGGTTAAGAATCCAGCGGATTGAATCTTAGGGACAAACCCACGGCATGTGCTTGCGTATTTCACCTTAAAACTAAGATGTCTGGCAATAATATTGCGCAATAATTAAATTTTAATAATACTATCAGTCTGAAAATCAAATTTTAAAGGAATCTTATGAAACTCGATCGCTACGACCAGCAGATTCTGGAGATCCTCCAGCAGGATGGGCGCATCAGCAACCAGGAGTTGGCCGACCGCATCAGCCTCACGCCGTCTCCCTGCCTGCGCCGCCTGCATGCGCTGGAAGAATCCGGCCTGATCACCGGATACCGCGCAATGCTGGACGCAAAAAAACTGGGCTTGTCGTTGATGGCGCTGATCCTGATCTCGATGGACCAGCATACGCCCGAACGACTGGGCAACTTCGAGGCAAAGGTCATGGAGATCCCGGATGTGCTGGAATGCCTGCTCATCACGGGACAGGATGCCGACTACCAGCTCAAGGTGGTCGTGAAGGACATGGATGCTTATCAGGAACTGCTGCTCAACCGCATCACCCGCATCGAGGGAGTGACCGGCGTTCACTCCAGTTTCGTGTTGCGGCGCGTGATCGACAAGACCGCACTGCCGCTCTGACGCCCCGACATTTCATTGTGTGGCGCGGTTGCCGCAATTTAAGGCCTCTTTAATAAATATTGTCCGGCCCGGCGTTCATGCGACCGCCGCCGCTGGCGAGTCATATGCTTTCACCCCGGACAAAGGAACGGTCGGCTGCCACAACTGCCGCTCGAACAATTCCAGCAGGTAACGCGCCGACGACAACGTCTCACCCGGCCCGAATCGGGCCACGAGTTCAGCCTCCGGCAAAGCCGGCAACCCCTCGCGCACCTGGACCAGGCCGGTCGTGGCCAGGCTCAGGGGCAGCGGAGTCACCGCCAGCCCGGAAGCCACCGCATGGCGCATGGCGGTATAGCTGCTGCCCACAAAAGCGGTCGTCCACGGCAATCCTGCGCCTGTCAGGGCGGCAAGTGCCGCCACCCGGAAGACGCAGCCCTCGTGGAAGACCGCCAGAGGCAAGGGACTCTGCCGCGCCGCATCGCTGCCCTCGCCCGTGAGCCAGATCAGCGGTTCCCGCCGAAGGAGTTTCCACTCCGCGCCCTCTGCCGGCTGAAACTGACCCGCGATCCGCTTGGCAATGGCCAGATCCAGTTCTCCCGCTTCCGTCTGGGCGGCAAGGCGCACCGAAAGATCGCAACGGACAGAAAGTCTTACCCGCGGACAGGAGCGGGAGAACTCGGCGAGCACCTTGGGAAAGACACTCTCCATCAACTCCTCGGGCAGACCGACGCGCAGGTTGCCGGCCAACGCGGGCTGCGTAAAGCAACTGCAGGCTTCGTCGTTCAGGCGCAGGATCCGCCGGCCATAATCGATCAGGACCTGTCCTTCGGCGGTGGGACCGGCCACCCGGCCCTGGCAACGTTCCAGCAGCGCATGGCCCACGGTATCTTCCAGACGCTTGATCTGCAGACTGATCGCCGATTGGGTACGGCCAAGCTTCGCCGCCGCCGCTGAAAAGCTGCCGCAATCGGCGATCGCCACCAGCGACCGCAACAAATCCATATCCAGGTTAGGCATCATCGCTCCCATCATGAATCTCGGCCCATCATTTAGAATAACAATATTGAATGCTTAATTATCAATTTTCAAAATCTTGCATGAGGCTGTAAGGTTGCGTCAAGCCTTTCATCTTCAGGAATAAACCATGAGTCTTGCCAAAAGCCCCCCATCCTTCGTCCCCGCATCGGCCATACGCATCGCCATGGTCGGAACCATTTTCAGTTTCGTGTGGAGTTCGGCCTTCATCGCCGGAAAGGTGGGAATGACTTCGACCGGTCCCCTGACCCTGCTCAGCCTGCGCTTCCTGCTGGCGGGACTGCTATTGGCCGTACTGGGCCGGGTCCTTGCAGCACCGATCACTGCGCCCCAGTTCAACCGTAAGGCCGTCCTGGCCGCGCTCGCTGCAGGTCTGCTCACCAACGCCGTCTACCTCGGCCTCACTTACACTGGAATGCGGACCGTGCCGGCCGGGCTCACCGCCATCCTGGTCAGCACCAGCCCGCTGCTCGCCTCGCCCTTCGCCGCACTTTGGCTCAAGGAGCCATTCGGATGGCGCGGCGCGCTAGGGCTAGTAGCCGGTTTCGCCGGCGTGGTGTGGATCATGGGAGGCCGCGCAACATCGGCGCCTGCGGATATGACGGGCGTACTGCTGATACTGATCGGCACCGTGGCCCTGGCCGCCTCCACACTGCTCAACCGGCGCGCGGTGACGCATCTGGATCCCCGGGCGATCGCGATGATCCAGCTACCGGTAAGCGGGTTGGCACTGTTGCCGCTGGCATGGTGGCGTGAAGGACTGGCGATACGCCCGGATCTGGCGTTCTTCGGCAGCCTCTTTTACCAGGCCGCGGTCGTGTCCATAGGCACCACGCTGATGCTGTTGTGGCTGGTGCGGCACGGCGGGGCAGCCCGAGCCAGCGGCTTTCACCTGCTCAACCCGGCTTTCGGCACCTTGCTGGCGGCGACCATCCTGGGAGAAGCGGTACCGGCTTCCGACCTGCTGGGCGTCGTACCCATCGTCGCCGGTCTGGCCCTGGTGCTGTGGCCCGGGCGGCTGTAAAAGGCAAGACCATGAAATTCGCCGGAACTCAGGATATGGCGCATCGAACCAGGCGGGGCCGAACCACGACCCGCCCCGCCTAAACCATGCGGCGGAGCTTCCACCACATCAGCACGAGGCCCAGCAATGCCGCCCCGGCACTGCAGGAATACAAAGCCGATGCGCCCCAATGCTGCCAGATCGGTCCGCTCGCCAGCCCGCCCAGCATGCCACCTGCGCCATAAGTCACGCTGCCGAACAGCGCCTGCCCCCTGGATTGGTGCCGTCCCTGGAAAAACTGATGCACCAGGCCCAGCGAGCTGGCGTGGTACGCGCCGAAGGTGAACGCATGCAGCATCTGCGCAAACAACAGCAGCACCACCCAGTCGACAGCCCAGCCGATCAGCATGAAGCGCAGCACTGCGGCGCTGAAGCTGAAGAGCAGAATGCGGGTAAAACCGAAGCGGCGCACCAGCGCAGGCATCAGGAAAAAAACGCCAATCTCGCAGATCACCCCCAGCGCCCATAATCCGCCCACCGCACTCTTGGCGTAGCCGTGCTCGACCAGATAAATGGAGTAGAAGGTGTAATAAGGCCCATGCGCCACGGACATCAGGAAACAGGCCCCAAACAGGGCCAGTACGCGCGGCTGCAGCACGATCTGCCTGATCGGCAGGTCGTCGGTATGGTGCGCCAGCGCCTCGGTCTTGGGTATCTGACGCGCAAAGATCAGGATGCCGACCTCGCACACCAGTCCCGCCCACAACAACCAGGCTATGGCGATGTAATCGAAGGCGTAACCCAGCCCCACCACCGTGACGATGAAG